>PWVT01000236.1 GCA_003562195.1 Phycisphaeraceae bacterium
CTGGGCAGAGCCATCACACTGACCGTTAGCGAAAGCCCTGAAGGTGACGGCTGGAACGAGCAGGCACGAGACGTTGTCATTCAACCCGTTCGCAGTGAAGCCAACCTGCGTTACCGTTCATGGATTGAACGCAACCGCCGATACGTCGAGGAACAAACTGATGGCAAGGTCGGTTACATCTACGTCCCAGACACCGGCGTCAACGGTCAGAATGACCTGGCCCGCCAATACTTTGGTCAGTTGGATAAGAAGGCCCTCATCATTGACGAGCGATGGAACGGTGGCGGCCAAATTCCCACACGATTCATTGAAATGCTCAACAGGCCGATCACCAACTATTGGGCACGACGCGACAACAAGGACTGGGCATGGCCACCCGATGCCCACCAAGGTCCCAAGTGCATGCTCATCAATGGGCCGTCCGGTTCCGGGGGCGACGCCTTCCCGCATTACTTCAGGCAGGCGGGTCTTGGCAAGCTCATCGGCACCCGCACATGGGGCGGTCTGGTTGGAATCTCTGGCAATCCCGCTCTGATCGATGGCGGCTACACCGCGGTACCAACCTTCGGCTACTACACCGCCGATGGACGCTGGAGTATAGAAGGCCACGGCGTCGACCCTGATATCAAGGTCATGGATGATCCGGCCAAGATGCTCAATGGTGGCGATCCACAACTGGATGCAGCCATTGAATTGATGCTCCAAAAGATTGAAACGGATGCCTATTCCCCGCCGGATCGCCCAGCCCCGCCGGACCGCTCTGGTATGGGCCTACCGGAGGACGAGCGATAACTCGCTCGCGCGTTCCGGGCACATCCAAGAACCATCGTCCATGATCTGGGCCGGGCTTCTCTGCCCGGCCCTTTCTCTGCGCACTGCTCAAACGTACGAGCCAGAATGCACTGTCGCCATGGTCGAGGATTACCCACCGCACCGAGCACACCTCTGTTGAAAGTAAAACGCGAGAAATATGCATTGCAGCCCCAGCATGCGATGCGCGTGTATTCACAACAACAAAATCTACCAAGCATATTCCGAAAATATCGCATCCATGCAAATAGTTTGTCCTATTTTTGCATATTCTATCGACATACGTTCTTTTTCTTAGAATATACCTTTGCAATTCATCCAGAATCGAGTAGATTCGACATCGATATGGCTCCTTGTGTGGATTTTACAAATTGCATATACATAAACTATGTGGAGGATAGGATGTTTCATGCAGTAATCAAATGGGCGAAGTGCATCGTTCTCAGTGCTGGCTTTGCTGCCGCAGCAACTTTAAATGCAACCGATGCTTGGGCAGACACCGACGCACTTCGATTATTGACGGATCGTGAAGCCCGGCTTCCGCTGGCGGACCCAATAGACGATCAGGAATTGATCGGCTTCGAAGTGATTTCACCCGACCGATATCCCAACTATGTCCGCATGATGGGCTTGTTCCCAGATGGTGGTCAGGCGATGGCTAATCTCGCTCGGAGCGTCATGTATGACGGACACGTCGAACCTGAACTGAAGATGGCCATGGGACTGGCCATCTCGCGTGAGACCAACGCGAAATACACCGCTGCACACATGCGGCGCGTCCTGGGAGCAAATGAACGTGGGAGAAAGCTCCAAGAGGCGGTCGAGGCGGACTCAGCAGGCACCCTTTCCCCTGCTGACCGCCTCGCGCTGCTCTTGGCCACCGCGCTCACTCATGATGTCAACGGCCTCAGCGATGAAGATTTCAGCAAGCTTCGGACATACTACAACGAGCCACAGATTGTTGAATTGACCTTGGTGGCCTGTTTCTTCAGCTACTTCAACCGAATGGTTGACGCCATCAACATTCCACTAGAGTCTTGGGCCTTGTCCCCCGCCGATGAACGGATCGTTGCCGGTTCGTACGCTCCCCCTTCGGCGAGAGTTGGCTTGCTGAGCAACAATGAAGTTGCGATCGTGGCCCAGCGCCTTGAGCGAAGCGTGCCCAATGGAATTGACACCTCCTGGGATGGAGTGGAGATTGTCAACTCCGTCCGGGCCATGGCCCGAGCAAGCGATATCCGTGATGCATGGGGCCGCATGGGAAGTGTCATGGGTGATTCGCACATCGGGCGCGTTATGCAGCACTACGTATCCAACGAAGTGTCGTATCGCAACGATTGCTACTACTGCAAGACCCACCAGGTCCGGAAGCTCTATGACGATGGCGTTGGCATCAATCACATTGCAAGCACAATCAATTCCGATGACGCACTGACGGCCCGTCAGCGCCAGGCCGTTGAGTTCGCTCGCATCGTCAACGACGATCCAACTGCGATGACCGACGAGCAATTTGCGGCACTGCGTGCAACGTTCACCGATCGGGGCGCCCTGGAAATTCTCAATGTGGCGGCCCGGTTTAATTTCATGAACCGCTTTACCTCTGGCCTGGACCTGCCATCGGAACAGTATTCCATCGACATCTATGACGCTGTCGAGGATGCTCGCACGCAATGATCCCGATGCACCGAAGCACACTGCGAGGCACCGCGATGTGCCACACCATTGCTTTGGATGCTGAACGCTACATCTGATCCTTCTCGAAAACGCGCCGCCGTGCAGCAACGCATGTCGTGCGCCATCAACACGGAAAGTATGGCTACATGTTCTTTCAATCTACGATGATTGGCACTGTCCCGTTCGCTTGCCTGGCACTCTGCGCCGCAGCCCCCCTTGCCGACGACACGAACGTGTCCGGAGATCGCGCCGCACTCTCCAAGGACCTTCTCGCAGACGACCTCCTACGGGTCGTCACCCGGACGGACACACCGCCAGTGATCGACGGCGTGCTCGACGATGAGGTTTGGGACAAGGCCGACCCAATCGTCAACTTCTCCCAGGTGATTCCCTCAGAAGGCGTACCCCCAAGCGAGATCACAGAGATGCGATTGCTGTATGACAGCAACAATCTTTACATTGCCTTTCGATGCTTTGACAGTCAGCCGGATCGGATCGTTGCAGCCCAAATGCAACGAGATATCAGTCTCAACACCGATGACCACATCACTATCATTATTGATCCTTTCGATCGCGCCCGCAGTGGTTACGAGTTTCAAATCAGTGCTGCTGGCGGATTGCGCGATGGCTTGGTGGAAACCGACGCGGCGACCAACTACGACTGGCGCGGCCTTTGGACCGGCCGGGTTGCGCGCGATGAGTTCGGATGGACGGCAGAAATCGCCATTCCCTTCAACACTATTTCTTTCGACCGTAGTGCAGCAAAGTGGGGCTTCAACGTACAGCGATACATTCCTCGTACCAACGAAACCATACGCTGGGCATCACCATTACAAAATACTGAGTTGACCCGACTGTCTGCAGCGGGCGGAATCACCGGCTTGGAGGAACTCAACCAGGGTATCGGACTGACATTTAAGCCTTTCCTTCGCGCCGAGAACGATTTCCATCGCGACTCCGTGAGCTTCAAGCCCGGCTTTGATCTGTTCTATTCGATCAACCCGAACGTCACACTGGCGTTGACGGTCAATACCGACTTCGCTGAGACTGAAGTTGATGACTTGGTGATCAATCTCACACGGTTCCCCACATTTCTGCCAGAAAAGCGAGATTTCTTTTTGCAAGATGCAGGCGTGTTCGAGTTCGGAGGCATCAATCGAAGTCCCCTGCCGTTCTTCTCTCGTCGCATCGGCATAGTTGGCGGCGAGGAAAAAGATATCCTTGCAGGGATTCGGATGACCGGTCGCCATGAAGCTCTACGGTTCGGCTTAATGAACGTGCAGATGAAGCATGATGGCGACTTGGGCGGCAAGAACCTTAGCGTGGCACGTGGCGTAATCGACGTGCTGGATGAATCCTCGCTCGGATTTATTTTTACGCATGGAGACCCGGCCACGCGTGGCGACAATACGCTCGCGGGTGTGGACTTTAACTATCTGCATCGTGATCCAGCAACCGGCAATCGCATAGCAGGCAACTTCTTTATGATGGGCACGCATACAGATCCTGCCACAGGTCCGCGGAACAACTCCGATCCACTAGCCTTTGGGGCTCGCATTGGCATGCCGAATGAGCCATGGCGTTGGCAGCTTGGATACCAATTCATCGGATCAGACTTCAATCCAGCTCTCGGATTTGTGCAGCGGCGAGACCGACGCGTGTATGACAGTGAATTGGTCTATCGCTGGCGGCCTCGCGATTCGAGTCATTGGATTCGCACGCTTGATATTGGTACAACGACTGAACTGTGGACCTATGCGAACAACGACATCGAGCAGGCAACAGTCGAGATGCCTTCTGTCACGCTTAGCACCCGCGCGAACTGGCAATACTATGTCCGCACGTTCTACGACCATGAGAAGATCCGCCGTCCGTTTGAGATTATTCCCGATACGTTTGTTGCACCAGACGACTACGACATGTTTGGAGTATTCGGCGGCTTTCGCACCAATACGAGTAAACCAATCGCAATGCGTTTCGAGGGCGGTTACCGCGAGTTTTACACAGGCCACCGTACAGACTTCCTGGCACGGCTGCGACTGCGTCCATCACGCTACTTCTTTGGCGGACTCGACTACGAGCGTACATATGTTGATCTCGGCCACGACCGCTTCACGATCCATGTCCTGCGGTCGCAAGCAAACGTGCTCTTTACCCCCACGCTCTCATGGAACAACATAGTGCAGTGGGACAGTCTGTCGGAGAACATCACGATCAATAGTCGTGTGAGATGGGAGTTTCAGCCCGGGCAGGAACTCTTTTTCGTGTACAACGAAAACATGCTTACGGAAGACCGACGCTTTCACTCAACCAATCGCAAGGCGATTGTCAAGCTCGGCATGACGTTTCGATTCTGAGGATTAAAGTCGAACAGGCAACGTGATCGACGGAAGCTTGCTGACAATCTGGTCGCGTTGATCCTCAAGAAACGGAGGCAGCTTCAACTGTGTGCCGAGTGCGTTGATATTCTCATCAACCATCATGCCTGGGCAGTCTGTGGCCATTTCGAAGATGACACCACCGGGCTCACGGAAGTAGATCGAGTGAAAATAGTTTCGATCCTTGACTGGTGTGACGTGCCGACCGGCCTTAATAACCGTGTTTCGCCAGTACGCCTGCGCATCGTCATCAGTAACGCGCCAGGCAACATGGTGCACAGTTCCCGGGCCCATCTCGCCACGTGGCAGATCTGGCCTGGCCTGCACTTGTACGAACCCGCCCGGTCCGCCCTGATTTGTTTCGAAGCGGACTACATCGGCTTCTTCACTCACGCGGCGGAAGGCAAATACATCGCGAAGAAAATCATTTGTGGGTTGGTGTTGTGCCACTGCGAGCGTGACGCTGTGAAAACCATGAATTGCATGTTCGCGTGGCACGCCGCCATCCAACCACGGCTGAACATCGGGCAACTGATCTGTTTCGACCAATTCAATCTGAAGATCATCAGGATCACGAATAGTGAGCATCTGTTCACCCATACGCTCAGCTCGCTGTGAAGAGACGCTCCGCTTACTGAGGCGCTTGAGCCAATACTCGATCGAACCATTCGGGACCGCATAGGCCGTGGAAAGAACCTGCCCAACCCCTGGCTGTGCTCGTTGTGCGTACGGCCAAGGGAAGAAGGTGATCGCGGTACCGGGTGTGCCAGCAGTATCGCCAAAGTAGAGGTGGTAAGTTTCTGGGTCATCGTAGTTTACGGTCAGCTTGATCATGCGCAAACCCAACGCGCCGGTATAGAAGTCGATATTGGGCTGTGGTTGTCCGATGATCGCGGTGACATGGTGGATGCCAAGCACTGGTGTATTCATGATGTTTCCTCCGTTGATTTACCGTGAGATACGGTAGGCAGCCGAAGCATCCTTGCAGCAAATGAAGCCGCCACCTATCGTGATGTTTCGATTTCAGCACACTTTCTGTGAGGAGCACCTGTTCCATGGCTGATCTGAGCATCACTGTCAATGGCTTGAAACTGCCAAACCCATTTGTCATCGGTTCAGGCCCGCCCGGAACAAATGCAAATGTGATTGCCAAGGCGTTTGATGAGGGATGGGGCGCTGTGATTGCCAAGACCATCAGTTTGGATGCGTCGAAGGTCATTAACGTCGCACCACGTTATGCCCGCATGCGCGCCAAAGATTCCAAGGAAGTGTTCGGCTGGCAGAACATCGAGCTCATCAGTGATCGGCCGTTTGAAACTTGGCTGGATGAATTCAAACAGCTCAAGGATGAGTATCCCGACCGTGTGTTGATTGCATCGATCATGGAGGAGTACAACCGCGATGCGTGGGTTGAAATCGTCGAGCGATGCCAAGAGACGGGTGTTGATGCACTCGAATTGAACTTTTCCTGTCCACATGGATTGCCCGAACGGAAGATGGGTTCAGCCATGGGCCAGGACGCGGAGATACTTGAGGAGGTCTGCACGTGGGTCACGCAGACTGCCCGTGTCCCGATCTGGGCAAAGATGACGCCCAACGTGACACACATCGTCGATCCCGGCCGTGCAGCGCTCCGGGCCGGCTGTGACGGCATCAGCGCGATCAACACGATCCTGTGCGTCATGGGTGTGGATCTTGAAACTCTGCGTCCGGAACCCACGGTCGAGGGCTATACCACGCCGGGAGGTTACTCGTGCAAAGCCGTGCGCCCGATTGCGTTACGGATGGTAATGGAACTGGCACAAATGATGAAAGCCGAGTTTTCCGACTCCACGATCTCAGCCCTCGGTGGAGTTGAGACAGGCGATGACGCAGCCCAGTTCATTCTGCTTGGTGCACAAACCGTGCAGGTGTGCACAGGCGTCATGATTCACAGTTACAAACTCATTCATGAATTGCGCAATGGACTCAGCACATTCATGGACAGGCATGGCTTTGAAAGCATTGATGACTTCCGTGGTCAAAGCTTGCAATACTTCACGACCCACGCAGATCTTGTTCAAAGACAAGCCAAGGCCAAGGCGGCGAAGCGCGATGGCGTGGTGCGCAAGGACACTGACTGGTCCGGTGATCGCTTCGTGCAACAAAGCGACGATCTCGTGTCAAACCAGTAATATCTTTCTGCCAGCAACTACAGCGGAACCCGCTTTGGCTCACCCGGCCGACGCGGATAGATTCGTGGTGACTTGCGAAGCTTCTCGATGGATACGATCGTGCCTGTCAATGTGCGGGATGCATCTACCACGGCGCAGTGCAACACGTGCAGCGCCTGTTTGGCTTCGATGATTTCATCGGCAGCGCGTTCACCCTTGATCGCCAATACATGGCCGCCGACTTTGGCAAAGGGCACGGTCAATTCCAGTAGGACGTTGAGTTTTCCTACCGCCCGGGCAGTGACGATGTCATACCGTTCGCGAAGGTCCTTCGTTGCTCCGATCGCCTCCGCACGGTCATTAATCACAGTGACGTTTCCAAGCTCGAGACGTTCTACAGTTTCACGCAGATATGTCGCCTTTTTGCCAGTGGATTCCAACAGTGTGAATTGCACACTTGGCAAGACGATTGCAAGTGGTATGCCCGGAACACCACCGCCAGAGCCGATATCCAGCACCTTCGTGGCTTCTGCACTGACGAAGTGGGGCACAAGCGTCAGGCCATCGTAGATGTGTCGCATCCACGCTTCGTCAGGATCGGTTATTGCCGTGAGGTTGAAATGTGTGTTCGCTTCCAGCAGAAGTTTAAGAAAGCGCCCGAGTCGCTCCAGATCACCCGGTTCGAACTCAATGCCAAGATGGTCAATTGCAGTGACGAAGGATGAAGGTGGATTCATGTATCTGCCCAAGGTGATCGTTCATCATGCTTCGTTTTCATTGTCATCAAACTCGAATGACTTCCTTGCAAGGTATTGTGGTCGTCGTAAGGCAATGTTGAGAATGATGCCCACCATGAGCCATGCGGTGACAAGACTGGACCCTCCATAGCTGACAAACGGAAGCGTCAAGCCGGTGATGGGCAGCACGCCGATCGTCATGCCCGTGTTGATAACCATCTGCGCTGTCAGGACCGCGATGATTCCCACTGCGACGAGTCTACCGAACGGATCTTTACACTGCCCCGCAGTCAACAATCCACCCAACGCGAACAATCCGTACAAGCCCCATAATGCGAGTGCACCGAGCATCCCCCACCGGCAACAGACGACCGCGAAGATCATGTCGTTGTGCTCTTCGGGAAGATGATTGAACGTGACAAGATCGGCGGCCTTTTGCTTGCCTACCCCTGTGATGCCGCCCGCACCGACCAACGTCATTGCGCGAGCGCCCTGATATCCAAGGTCATCTTCATACCGAGGATCGCCCGTCACCTGTGCAATCATGGACTGAATCCGTCCTTGTTGATGTGGTTGCAACAGTGGATACGTCATCGGTGCAGCCGAGACCCCTATTACGATAATCAGTACGATGTGCCAGATCTTCGCGCCAGCCACGATCATCATGGCGAAAAAAGTCGGCAGGAACAACATGGCCGTCCCGAGATCGGGCTCGCGCAAAATGAGCAACACCGGAACGAACGTCAACACCAACGGCAGCAGCAATCCAAAAAACCGACGATAGTTTCGCCGATAGCGTAAATAGCTAGCCAATGCGACGATGTATGCAATCTTCGCCAGTTCCGACGGTTGAAAGTCGGTGAAATACAGATTGATCCATCGGCGTGCACCGTTGCGTGGTCGTACGATGGCTTCCGGAACCCAGGGGATCAACACAAAAGCCAGCATGCCAAGCACCACCAGCAGCATTGGAAATGCAGCACGCTGAATCCACCGATAGTGAGGCATCGCAACTGCAGCCGCACCAACAATGCCAACGCACAAATGTGCAATCTGTCGAACCGCTAACGGTTGTGTGGTCGTGCTGATGGCGATGACGCCAAGGATGCTCAGCGCGAATGCAGCCAACACACACAGCCAGCCAACGTTGTATATCTGGACGCGCGGCTTATGTAATTCCTTTACCCGCCAACGCAAACCGGAGGGCGTAAACGTGCCTTGTTCGCCAGCAAGGATGCTCATACCTGCAGCGCCCTCTCAACTCGACACACCGTTGGCCAATTCGAGTGCATCACAGATAGCCCTCCGCCTGCAAAGCGCGGATGATCTCGTTGGCGATTGGGCCGGCCACGCGACCGCCAGAACCACCGTATTCAACGATGACAGCAATCGCGTGCGACGGACTGGAACCTGAAGCGCCGACGAGACCGACGAACCACGCATGTGACAGTCCGGAGATGTGACTGTCGTTCTCGCCATCGCCGGTGGTATCGACCGCCAGTGCCGGAGCTTGCGCGGTGCCGGTCTTTGCCCAAACCGTTACGTTTTCTGCGTTGATGATTCGGTCAGGCCGCATTGATGGATCGTAGTCATAGCGAATCTGATACCCGGTGCCGTGCGGCGAAGCGACGGACTGCCGCAACCCTTCCAAAGTCGCATCAACCAATGCCGGAGAAAGTTGCATGTGCTCCCTGCTGGGTCGCGCCGAGAGTCGATCCTCATCGTAAACAAGCGTGGCGTCCCGGATAATACCGCCACGTGCGATGGTGGCATACGCGTTAGCGGCCTGGATGGGCGTCCACGTCACACCCGGTCCCTGACCGATGCCAAGAATGACAGATGCGAAGTTGAGCTCGCCACGTTGGCGAAGATCGTCGATGAGACGATCGGTGGGAATTGTCCCGCCATTTTCACCACTGAAACGAGTGGTGCCGGTGTTCGAGTCCTCCGTCGTCTTGAGTAGTCCGACATCGAGTGGGCTTCCCAGACCGAAGCGACTGTACCACTCACTGGCACGTCGCATGCCCAGCCGGTCGCCGAGTGTGTAGAAGTACATGTTGCACGAACGGGCCATGGCTTCCTCTGCGACCAGCGGGCCATGGTTGGTTAGGCCGAACCGCTCGCGGAAAATCCAGCACCGTGCAATGCCGGGGCGATTGTCGTAATAGTGTCCCGGGGCACAATCGATCGGCGAATGTACAGAATGCAGTCCACTTTGCACTGCTGCAGAGAGTACCAGGGGCTTGATGATTGAGCCGGGAGGGTAGATCGCTTCAACGGGGCGATTCACCCACGGATCGTCCGTTGCTCGACGGCGGTCGCTCATGCGCCTGCCCATTTCGATCGTGGGCATCGACACCATTGCAAGTATTTCTCCCGTATCCACCTCAATAACTACTGCCGCGGCATTGAGTGGACGGCCTTGTGGCAGGGCATCATTCTGATGCCACCGCTGCACGCGTGTCAGTTCATAGTCATGGGAGAGAATGGCCTGTACTCGTGCCTGAAGCATGATGTCGAGCGTGATGTGCAGATCGTCACCAGGGACAGCTTCGAGTCGTTCCTGCTCGCCCGTATCACGCCGCTCATTGATGACACCACGCTTGCCGCGCAAACGATCCTCGAACACCAGTTCCAAGCCGCGTGAACCAACAACATCGCCTACTCGATACCCACCAAGGTCGATCTCTCCATTGGCCTGTACGAACGGACGGCGTTGAATGTCCTCCGCCCACACTTCATCGCGCACAGAGCCGATGATGTGATCCGCAACGCCTTTGACACGGATTGTTATTGGCATGTCATGGCGCAATGGTGTCGGAAGACTCACGCCGCGATCAAGGATCACATCTGCCGTTGACCATGGCACCTCACGGCGGCGAGAGTCCTGCACATGCACCATCCCGTCGAACTCCCGTGCAAGTCGGCGAAACTCAAAGGCAACTTCCGGATTGACGCGTGGCAGGATGACATGCGGTTGACGTTGCTCACGGATCGGTCGAGGTCGGAAGCCGCGCCGGCCGCGCATGTCATTTTCATCGTCTTCCGTCCCGAAGCGGGCTTCCCACGCCAGGCGTTGGTTGTCCCACACCGCTGCTGCCATGGACTGTACCTCGCCGCGAATCGCATTGCGACGGCGGAACAATTCCTGCTCGTCAATGTCGCCCCATTCACGTACCGCGGCCCATAGTTCATCAACCAGCGCCTGCCAGTGCAAAATCCGCTGATCAATCGCGTCCTGGCGCTGCTCGGGGCTCATGATGTTCCAATCGCTCCCACCGATTTCGTTTCGCGCCTGACGTGCGGCTTGATTTTCCGGCCACGCTCCAGTAATCACGTCATAGGCGATCGCGATGTCGTAACTGGCGCGGTCCTCAGCAAGCACCCGGCCATGCCGATCCAGTATCCGCCCACGGTGCGTCGGAAGATACACCCGGCGATCGAGTCGGGCCTCGGCTTCGGCCAGCCGCTGCGCTCCCTGCACGACGGAGAGCCGGAAAAGCTGCATGCCCAGACCAAATGTCAGGAACACGATCACCAGCAGCAACAGCACGAGCCGCCGGTGAAACATGCTGGGGATGAGCTTGTTGCTATTCATATCGGGGTTGGTGGCGAGCGTGAGGGGGCGGCACCTGAGACAATCAGAGAATCGTCCAGATGCAGCAGTGTGCTTGCAAAGACGATCAGTCCACTACGATATCCGCCCTCGCCATACCGCGCAGCGGTCGATCACACTTCTGCGCGGACACCGAACACCCCCCGCTCGTGACTACACATTGAAGAGGAAGTGCACCACATCGCCGTCCTGCATGCGGTAGTTTTTGCCTTCGCTGCGGTACTTGCCGGCCTCGCGGATGGCTTTTTCCGTCTTGTGCTGTTCAAGGTCGGCGATGTTGTAGCACTCAGCCCGGATGAACCCTCGCTGGATGTCAGAATGCACTGAACCAGCCGCCTCGGGTGCAGTCGAACCTGCTCGGATCGTCCATGCCCGAACCTCCTTCTCGCCGGCGGTGTAAAACGACGCCAGACCGAGCAGCGCGTACACCGCGCGGGCCATCGGCCCGATTGCCGGCTCGCTGAGGCCCATCGACTCGAGCATCTCGTTGCGATCAGTGTCATCCAGCTCAGCCAGTTCAGCTTCCAGCTTCGCGCACAACGCCACGGCCTCACTGCCGACGGCTTGCGCGTGGGCCTTGACCTTCTCAGCCGCTTGGCAGTCACCGGCAATGTCGTCCTCGCCGATGTTGGCCACGTAGAGCACCGGCTTGGCGGTAATCATGCCGTAGCTCTTGAGAATGCCTCGATCAGTGTCGGACCAGTCGGTGACCGCGCGGATCGGCTGGCCATTGTCGAGCGTTTCAATCACCTTCTCCAGCACAGCGACCCGCGCCTTGCCCTCAGCGTCGCCGGTGCGAGCGGTGCGTTTGGCTTTATCCATGGCTGATTCAGCCACGACCATGTCCGCCAGAATCAACTCCGTCTCCATCTTGTCGATGTCGCCTGCCGAATCGGGTGGCGTGCCGTCATCGAAGCAGCGAATCACCAGGCACGTTGCATCAACCTTGCGTACATGCGAAAGGAAGCTGTTGAGCTTGCTCGGTTCACTGCCCACCGGGACGCCGGGGATATCCACGAACTGGATCGTCGCGTTGATGATCTTTTTGGTGGGAATGAACGAAGCGATCACGCCCAGCCGGGGGTCGGGGATATGCGCCACGCCGATGTTGGGCTTGGTGGCTCCGGGCAGCGCATCAATGCTGCTGCCGGTCAGTGCGTTGAAGAGAGTTGTCTTGCCTGCGCCTGGCAGGCCTACGATGCCGCATTCCATGGGACGGATAGGGTAGCACCGTTTGGCACGCCGTGGCGTGGCCACAAGAAACAAGCATGCCAATTGAGCGCCGGTGCCCTACGAACGGTCTCTTGGCACACGACCGGTCCGTAGAAACACGACTCTGTTGAGCCATTGCTCGCGAAGATGCGCATCGTCAAATTCTGTGCCACACTCCGGACACGTGCCGCATTCATCCAGACCCTCGAGATCGTAATCGCAGTGCAGGCAGTAGCGATGGCCACATGTACGGAA
>PWVT01000065.1 GCA_003562195.1 Phycisphaeraceae bacterium
GCATGGACAAGCCGCTGTCGCTCAGCCATGGCGCTGACGACGCGCGCAGTGAGTTTCAGGCCGTAGCCGCCATTCGCGCGATGGCCAGCAAGAACGAAGTCTTTCGGTCGTACATCGGCACGGGGTACTCCGGCACGATCACGCCGCCGGTGATCCAGCGCAACATCCTAGAAAACCCCGGTTGGTACACCCAGTACACGCCATACCAGGCCGAGATCGCCCAGGGCCGGCTCGAAGCGCTGCTGAATTTCCAGACCATGGTCAGTGACCTGACCGGCCTGCCGCTGGCCAATGCCTCGCTTTTGGATGAAGCTACTGCCGCGGCCGAGGCGATGAGCATGTGCAGCTCGATCACCCGGCGACAGAAGTTCATCGTCGCGGATGATTGCCACCCGCAGACGATCGAAGTGGTGCGCACCCGCGCCACCTCGCTGGGCATCGAGCTTGAGATCGCCAACGCTCAGGGATTGCAATCCATGGGCTTCGACGGTACCGCGGGTGTGCTGCTGCAGTACCCGACCACCGACGGCCGCATCGTGGATTACAGCGAGGTTGTTGACAAGGCCCATGATGCCGGGGCGATGGTCGTGATGGCTGCGGATCTGCTGGCGCTGACGCTCATCAAGGCGCCCGGTGAGTTCGGCGCGGATATCGCTGTCGGTTCCACGCAGCGCTTCGGCGTGCCGATGGGTTATGGCGGGCCGCACGCTGCGTACATGGCGACCAGCGAGCAGTATGTCCGCAAGATGCCCGGACGCATCATCGGCGTGTCAAAGGATGTGCATGGCAACACGGCCTATCGCATGGCGATCCAGACGCGCGAGCAGCACATCAAGCGCGATCGCGCGACATCCAACATCTGCACCGCGCAGGTGCTGCTGGCCATCATGGCCGGCATGTACGCGGTGTACCACGGCCCGGAAGGCCTCAAGCGCATTGCGCGGCATGTGCGCAGTATGACTGCCACACTTGCCGACGGCCTACGCGGGCTTGGCCACGATGTCGGCGATCAGCCGTACTTTGACACGCTGCGCATCAAGCTCAACGCAGTTTCAGCCGAGCAGGTGCTGCATGCCGCGCGCGAGCGGCGGATCAACCTGCGTGAGTATGGCGACGGCACCGTTGGTGTGTCACTGGATGAAACAACCACGCTGGCGAACGTGCGCGAACTGCTGGAAGTCTTCGGCGCCAAGGCCGCGGATGTTCGCACCGTTGTCGTGTCTGATGACATTGCGTATGACGCCGCCTTCGCCCGCACCAGCGATTTCCTCACGCACCCGGTCTTCAACACGCACCATAGCGAGACCGAACTGCTGCGGTACATGCACACGCTGCAATCGCGCGATCTTTCATTGACGCATTCGATGATCCCGCTCGGTTCGTGCACGATGAAGCTCAACGCCACAGCGGAAATGCTTCCGGTGACGTGGCCGGAGTTCGCACACATGCACCCGTTTGCTCCCACTGAGCAGGCCAAGGGTTACATGCAGCTCTTCCGCCAACTCGAGGATTGGCTTGCAGAGATGACTGGCTTCGCGGCTGTGTCACTCCAACCGAACGCTGGCTCGCAGGGTGAGTACGCCGGGCTGCTCGCCATTGCCGCCTATCACGACAGCCGCGGTGACACCAAGCGCGATGCGTGCCTCATTCCTGTCTCGGCCCACGGCACCAACCCCGCCAGCGCCGTCATTGCCGGCTACCGCGTGGTGCCGGTCAAGTGTGATGACAAAGGCAACATCGACCTTGCCGACCTGCGCGACAAGGCCGCCAAGCACGCGGACAACCTCGGCGCAGTCATGGTGACGTATCCATCCACGCACGGCGTGTTCGAGCCGGGTATCCGCGAACTGTGCGAGATCGTCCATGAGCATGGCGGGCAGGTGTATCTTGATGGCGCGAACCTCAACGCGCAGCTTGGTCTGGCCAAGCCGGGCGAGTACGGCGCGGATGTCTGCCACCTGAACCTGCACAAGACCTTCTGCATCCCCCACGGCGGTGGCGGGCCCGGAATGGGCCCCATCGGCGTGGCGGAACATCTCAAGCCGTTCCTGCCGAGCAGCCCCGTGAAAGCCGAGGGATTGCAATCCCTGGGCTTTGGCAGCGTCGGCCCCGTTGCTGCAGCGCCATTCGGCAGCCCCAGCATCCTGCCGATTTCATGGATGTATATCGCCATGATGGGTGCTGCCGGCCTGACCCGCGCATCTGAAGTTGCCATCCTTAACGCCAATTACATGGCCAAGCGACTCGAAGGCCATTACGACGTGCTGTACGCTGGAGACGGTGGCCGTGTGGCGCACGAGTTCATTCTCGACTGTCGTGCCTTTGACAAGTCTGCGGATATCAAGGTCGATGACATCGCCAAGCGTCTGATGGACTACGGCTTCCACGGCCCGACGATGAGCTGGCCCGTGCCCGGCACGCTGATGATCGAACCAACCGAGAGCGAAGCCAAAGGCGAGCTTGATCGCTTCTGTGACGCGATGATCTCGATTCGGGAAGAGATTCGCGCCATTGAAGATGGCAAGGCCGATCGGGAAGACAACGTACTCAAGAACGCTCCGCATACTGCTGCTGCACTGGTGAGCGACGGGTGGAATCACGCCTATGGACGCGAGCAGGCCGGATATCCCAAGCCGTGGCTCAGGCGGCACAAGTTCTGGCCCGCTGTCGGCCGCATCGACCAGGCGTATGGTGATCGCAATCTCATGTGCAGTTGCCCACCGTGGGGCAGTGATGCAGGTGCTGGAGACAGTAGCGCGGTGCGTTAACCACTGGGGTTGGTATTCACGTCCTTGGGCAGCGGGATAAAGCGCATCCCAGTCCGGTGCATCATGTTGCTGACATAGCGGCAGCGGCAAACCTGCACACCGATCACTGCGAAAGAGCCGTCTGATCGCTTCAATCGGGCAATTCCCACCGCGCCGGGCCGAAAGACCACTCTGCTCTCAATACACAGGCCGCCACTGGAAATGTTGACGCCTTGGGCGACGATCGGCTTGGCCGTTGTGCCGTTGATCGACCGCAAGATCACCTCAACGTTGTGTGGGTAGTCGAAGCGTTCGGATGATCGTCGTTCTGCTTCGAGGTCGATCACGTCCACCATGCCGGCAGCATCGTTGATCAGCGCATCGGTGACTTGGTCCTGTTGAGTGTCTTGAGTGTCATTGCTCATCACGAACTCCCCTCGAAGTTGCAGTGCAGGTGATTGATTCTTCGGATCCAGACCGGGTCTCTAATCATGTCTTATCGTCGGAACAATTGGCGTACTTGATCGGTCCTGCAAGATTGATTGACCCTGTCGATCATGCAGCTTGCGCATCTTGAACTGTTTGACATTCGCTCGTTCGTCATCCGTCCCCAGATGATCCGCTGATCGGGATGCTGGGAGCAAAGGACAGATATCGATAGGA
>PWVT01000199.1 GCA_003562195.1 Phycisphaeraceae bacterium
CATTGCCGAGACCCGCTCACGCAAACGCACGATCCGAGTCTGCATAGCAGTATCTAACCGACGCCGAAGTGTCTCCACGGCTTGGTGCTGATCCACCCTACGCCGAATGGCGCGGTCCAGACGATCCGCCATCACCGCCACGCGCTGATGACGATCCGTCACTATTGTCTGAGGCCGCAGATGCGCCAAACGCCCCGCAAGCTGCTCAAGCTGCGAACGAGCCGACCCGACGCGATGGCGCAGCGCATTGTGCATGTGCCTCCTTGACGTGATGAGCCGTTCGGACTGTCGCTCGACTGCACGGTTCAGCAGAAAGTGCAGCCGATGTTCGTGATGATCCACCTGCTTGTGCAGGTCTTGTGCTGCGGGCACCAGACGCATCGCGGCCTGGGTTGGCGTCGAGCAGCGCAGATCAGCAATCAACTCGATCAACGTCGTGTCAGATTCATGCCCGATCGCAGCGACCAAGGGGATGCAACAGTGAAATGCCGCATCGGCAACCACGCGCTCATTGAACGCCCAGAGATCCTCCAGCGAACCCCCGCCGCGCGTGACGAGGATTGCATCGACGCCCAGCCGCTCATGATTCGCATCGACCCACGTAATCGCGCGAGCGATCTGATCCTTGGCACTATCACCCTGCACACGGACATCGACGATCATCAACCCGACCGCCTTGCATCGCTGCGCAGCGGTTGTGATGACATCCGCCGCCGCAGCGCTGCTGGCTGAAGTAATCACCGCGATACGCCGCGGGAACACAGGCAGCGGCTGTTTACGGCCGTCATCGAAGTACCCCAGCCCCCGAAGCTCCTGGCACATCTGCTGAAACTGCAGCTCCAGCGCCCCGGCCCCTACCGGTTCAATTCGCCGCACGTAAAGCTGCGTCTTGCCCTGCGGGCCATAGTGGCTGACGTGGCCGGTCGCGATAATTTCATCGCCTTCACTCGGCCGGAAGCTGAACTTGCTCGCCGCAGATGCCCACGCTGCACAGGAAATCACCGCGCTTTCATCCTTGAGTGAAAAATACCAGTGATTTGGCGTTTTGAGATTGCTCACCTGGCCGATCACCCGTAGCGGGGAGTCAATGCGCTGTTCGAGTGTGGCCTTGATGAGATCCGAAAGCTCGCCGACGGTTAGTTGCGGCTGGTCGCCTTTGCTCGCCTTGCCCTTGCCTCGGCCTTTGCGCTCACGGCGGCCCGGCTGGTCAGCCAGACTCTCGCCGGGGCCAGCGGAATCTTCAGGATTGAAAGGTAGGCGGGACACAGGCGGATGACACTCAGATCATGAACTCAGCGGCTATTCTAAGAGAGCACGCCCGCGCGTGCAGTCCGTGTGAGATTCGCTTGCCATGAGTCGCCCGCCCACAGCCACGAGCCGAACGCCCACGGTGTCGCTCACCACCAATATCGCCGCGATTCACGGCGTTGGTGATCGCCGCGCTGACGCGTTCCGTCGCCTGGGCATCCGCTGCGTTGCCGATCTGCTGCTGCACCTGCCGATGCGCTACGAGCACGAACTGGAGGAAGCCATCGGCATGGACATCGGTGAGACGATCTCGCCCGATCACGGGACCGCCGCCAACATCGCCGTGCGCGGCGAAGTGCAGCGCGTGCAGGCAAAGATGAGGCGCCGACCGCGCGTGGAGGCCGAACTCTATTACGGCACCGGCACCATGCTCATAACCTGGTTCAACCAGCCGTGGATGCGCAGCAAGATCCATCCCGGCATGCACATTCGCGCCTGGGGCAAAGTCAAACGCCACGGCGACTACCTGCAACTGGTCAACCCGCAGTGGGAAGCGATCAAGCCGGATGTCGAAGTCGCGCCGCGAACCGAGCGACACCGGCCGGTCTATTCCAGCAACGACGACCTTTCCTCGACGATCATCGAAAACGCCATCAACGCCGTGCTTGATGATGTGCTGGCCAAGCTTGAAGATCATCTGCACGAGGGCTATCGACGCCAAGCCGCGCTCCCGACGCTCGCCGAGGCGTATCGCATGGCCCATCGACCGGCGAACGCGGATGAAATCGCCTCCGGCCGTCGTCGCCTTGCCTTTGATGAACTGCTGATGTTGCAACTCGGGGTGATGCTCAAACGTCGTCACCGCCACGACACGCTCACCGCCCCCGCGCTCACGCACAACGCCGCGATTGACACGCATATCAAAGCTCGCTTCCCATTCGAGTTGACCGATGCCCAGCAGAACGTGATCAACGACATGGTCGCCGACCTCACCCGCGCGACGCCGATGAACCGCCTTGTGCAGGGTGATGTCGGTTCGGGCAAGACGGTCATCGCGCTGTACGCCATGCTCTTGGCGGTGGCGTCCAATCACCAGGCGGCGCTGATGGCCCCGACTGAACTTCTTGCCGAGCAGCACTTTGCCTCGATCAAGCAGATGCTCAGCGGGTCACGAGTGAATATCGCCCTGCTTACCGGTTCACTCAAGCCCGCGCAGCGACGGGCCATTCACGAACAACTCGAAGCGGGCGAGATCGACCTGCTCATCGGCACGCACGCGCTGCTCACCGAAAAAGTCGCCTTCAAACAACTCGGCGTTGCGGTGGTCGATGAACAGCATCGCTTTGGCGTCCACCAGCGCGCCACGCTGCGCGCCAAATCCAGCGATGCACATTCCAGCCCCCATGTGTTGGTCATGACCGCCACGCCGATCCCGCGGACGATGTCGCTGACCGTCTTCGGCGACCTCGACATCTCCACCATCCGCGCACTTCCGCCAGGCCGCCAACCGATCGTGACCAGACTCGTCGGCCAGCGCAAAGCGGACGAGGTATACCGTTGGGTGGCTGAGCGCATTGACAAGGGTGAGCAGGCGTACATTGTGGTGCCTGTAATCGAGGAAAGCGTTTCAGGGTTGAAGGATGTGCAGTCGCACCTTGATTGGCTTGAAAAGGGTGCGCTAAGTCGCAAGCGGTTGGCGGCGCTGCACGGGCGGGTGAAGCGCGAGCAGCGCGAGGCGATCATGCAGCAGTTCCGCGCGGGCGAGATTGATGCCTTGGTCGCCACGACGGTGATCGAGGTCGGCGTGGATGTACCCAACGCGTCGATCATGGTCATTGAACACGCCGATCGTTTTGGCCTGGCGCAGCTTCACCAGTTGCGCGGCCGCATTGGTCGCGGCACTCGAAAGAGCGTCTGTGTGCTCATTGCTGACCCCGTGACGGATGACGGCACGGCGCGCGTCGAAGCGATTGCCTCCACCACCGACGGCTTCGCCATTGCGGAAAAAGACCTGGAAATCCGCGGTCCGGGTGAACTGTTCGGCTCGCGGCAGTCCGGCCTTGCACCGTTTCGCGTCGCGCAGATCCCACGCGATATCGAACTACTTCAAATGGCACGCCGCGATGCGCAGGCGTGGATCGATGAAAATCCGATGCTCGCTGGCCAGCGCGATGCCCTGCTCAAACGCCGCCTGCTCAAAGCCCACGGCAAAACGCTCGGCCTCGGCGACGTGGCGTAGCACCCACATCTCGCGAGCGGGCGTGTCCGCCCATGAGTAGCCCTGCACACCTGTGAGATTCTGCTTGTGCTGTGTCCATGACACCCGTATGATTGCTTGTACAAGTGTGGCGCGGGGCCGTTGTCTCGATCCACCTCGCTCGCGATTGCGAATGTGGAGAAACGCAATGCAGACAAATAATACGGATCGGAATCTGTGCAGCGCCATTGTCGCGGCAAGCATCGCGATTTCCGCAGCAAGCAGTGTCACCGCTGGTGAATGTCAGCCGCAATGGAAAAACGCGGGCACACAACTTCAGAACGCCACCATCCACGACATGGTCGTCTTTGATGATGGCACTGGTCCTGCCCTGTACGTTGGCGGAGTTTTCCAGGTGCTGGACGGCGCCGCGAGCCATATCGCCCGATGGGATGGATCATCATGGTCGGTCGTCGGCCCCGATCCGGGTGCCACGGTGTTGGCGCTCGCGGTGTACGATGACGGCACCGGCCCGGCCATGTACGCCGCCGGAATGGGCATGACGGCCATCAAGTATCAGGGCGGGCAGTGGGACCATATCGGTATGTTCAGTGCGGGGTTCTCAATGCCCGAATTGCACTCGCTGACGGTGCACGAGGAGCCTGGAGGAGGACCTGCGCTGTATGTCGGCGGATTGTTCACGGAAGTCAACTTCAGCATTCCTGCTTTCGGTGTTGCGCGATGGGACGGCAACGAATGGTCAGCTTTGCCGGGCAGCAGCAGCGGCGTGCAGGCAATGTCTGTCTACCAGAGCCCGCACAACAACAGGCCAAATCTGTACGCGGGTTTCAACGGCCTCTCTCGGTGGGACGGCGCCGTTTGGTCAGCCGTGGGCATCGACGGCTCGGTGCGCGCCCTGACCGCAGCGGACAGTCTCGAAGATGATTCAGGATCGGTCCTCTACGTCGGCGGCTGGTTTGCAGATACTGGTGGGTCTGGCGGCGGGCCCGCGAACAACATCGCGCGATGGGACGGCCAGGCGTGGTCGGCCCTTGGCGAAGGCGTCACCAGTGAGACTGGCACAGCGCGCGTTCACGCGCTGGCGGTCTTCGATGACGGCAGCGGCCCCGCCCTCTATGCCGGCGGCCTCTTCGACACGGCAGGCGGAGCGCCGGCAAACAACATCGCGCGATGGGACGGCACTCAATGGAGCCCGCTCGGAGCCGGCGTCAACCACACCGGCAGTCACTGGACGACGCCGGTTGAAGCAATGACCACCTTCGATGACGGCGATGGTGCTGCTCTACATGTCGGCGGCTCGTTCACCGGTGCGCCATCCATGGAAAACTATCTCACCAAGTGGCAGGGTTGTGACGTGTGTGCTGCGGCGGACCTCAATTGCGACGGCGTGGTGGATGTCTCGGACCTGCTGATCCTGCTGGCAACGTGGGGAACGTGCCCGAGTGGCGAAGATTGCCAAGGCGACCTCAACGGCGATGGCGTGGTCGATGTGTCCGATCTGCTGATTCTGCTCGGGGACTGGGGCTGAGGCATCTTTTCACCACGCCCATAAACGCGGATGAATGCGGATACACGCATGGTGTACTGTATCTGAATCCCTCTGTTCTTCACGAAGCGTCGAGTGGCACCGCCACACAAGAACAGCATCCTTTCCAAGACCATCTGCACTTCAATCATCGCAGCGGCCAAGACCGCTCGCTAAACTTCACGCATGTCCAGCAACGCGGAACTGGCGAAGATTTTTTACGACATGGCGGCTGTGCTTGAACTCACCGGCGCCAACGCCTTTCGAGTCAATGCTCATGCCAAGGCCGCCCGCGTGCTCAAAGACCTTACCACTGATGTGAGCACGTTGGTCGATGATCCCAAGCAACTCACCGCGATTGACGGCATCGGCAAGGGCACGGCAGAACGCATCATTGAGTATGTTGAAACCGGTACGATCGCTGATCACCGGCAACTCATGGCCAAGGTGCCTACTGGTCTGTTCGACCTCATGCAGATTCCCGGTCTTGGACCTAGGACGATCAAGACCATGTGGGAACAGGCGGGCGTGACGAACATGACCACGCTCAGGGCAGCGCTGGATGCTGGCACGCTCGAAGACCTGCCGCGATTGGGGCCGAAGCTGCTGGAGAACATCAAAGCGTCGATGGATTTCGTCGCCAAGAGTTCCGGCCGCACGCGTATCGGGACCGCTCTGCCATTAGCGGAAGCCATCATCACGCAACTCAAACAGGTCAAGGGACTCAAGCAGATTGAATACGCCGGCTCACTGCGCCGCGGCGCGGAGACCATCGGTGACATCGACATTCTCGCATCCACTACCCAGCCGAAACAGCTCAGCGAAGCATTCCGCACCATGCCGGGGGTGACCGATGTGCTCGGTTCGGGCGAGACGAAAAGCTCCGTGCGACTGGATGCGGGCATTCAGGTCGATCTGCGCATCGTGGATGATCCCGCCTTTGGTGCCGCACTGTTGTATTTCACCGGTTCCAAGCAGCACAACGTCCGCTTGCGCGAGCGAGCGATCAGGATGAAACATCGGCTGAATGAATACGGCCTGTTCCCGAATGATGGCGATTCCAAAACGCCGCCACAAGCACGTGGCGTCAACGCTGTTGCTGCCAAAACCGAGAAAGACATCTTCAAGGCTCTGAAACTGCCTTGGATCGCTCCGGAGTTGCGCGAGGATCGTGGCGAGATCTCTGCAGCAGACGATGGCGTGCTGCCCAAGCTGATCGAAGAATCGCAGATCAAATCCGAGTTGCACGCTCATACCATCGCCTCCGACGGTAACTTCACCATTGAAGCATTGATCGAACAGGCCAAGTCTCGCGGCTTTCATACCATCGCGGTAACCGATCATTCCAAATCGAGTGCGCAAGCCAACGGTCTATCTGTTGATCGGTTGCTGGAACACATCGACGCCATTCACGAAGCGGGATCAAAGGTCAAAGGCATCACCATACTGGCTGGATCCGAAGTGGATATCCATGCAGACGGTTCGCTGGACTATGAGGATGACGTTCTTGCAAAACTCGACATTGTTGTCGCCTCGCCACACGCCTCGTTACAGCAGGAGCCGGCCAAGGCGACCAAGCGGCTTGTTGCTGCGATCTCGCATCCGCTGGTGCACATTCTGGGCCACCCGACCGGCCGGATTATCAATCGCCGCGAGGGCCTGTCGCCGGATATCGATGCGCTGATTGCAGCGGCAGTTGAACATGACACAGCATTGGAAATCAACGCCAATTTCATGCGGCTCGACCTGCGTGACACGCATGTGAGAGCGGCGGTCAAGGCTGGATCGCTACTGGCCATCAATACCGATGCCCACACAGCCAGCGATTTCGATTCTCTGCACTACGGCATCCTGACCGCGCGTCGCGGCTGGCTGGAGGCGAATCAATGCGTGAACACGTGGAGCGCGAGCAAACTCAGCAAGTGGTTGAAGCGAAAACGATGACCATGCAGCGCATCATCCACGGTGATAATCTTGCGATCCTCCCAACACTGCCGGATGGCTTTGCGCGGATGATTTACGTCGATCCACCGTTCAATACCGGCAGGATGCAACAGCGCACACGCCTCAAGACGACCGCCGATGCCACCGGCGATCGCACCGGATTTGGCGGTCGCCGTTATGCGACGCAGGCCGTTTCGACCAGTGGATACACCGACACGTTTGACGATTTCACCGCGTTTCTCATGCCGCGAATTGAGGCAGCGCTGCGTTGCCTGACAGCGGACGGTTCTCTGTTTGTTCATCTCGATTACCGCGAAGTGCATTATGTGAAAGTCGCTTTGGATGCGCTGCTGGGTCGCGCGAGTTTTATGAATGAAATCATCTGGGCATACGACTTTGGCGGCCGCCCGAAACGCAAATGGCCGTGCAAACACGACACAATCCTCTGGTACGCACTTGATCCTGAGCAATACGTATTCAACTTTGACGCGATGGACCGCATCCCGTACATGGCCCCGGGTTTGGTCAGTACGGAAAAGGCCGCGCGAGGCAAGACGCCGACCGATGTGTGGTGGCAGACCATTGTGCCAACCAACGGAGGTGAAAAGACTGGGTACCCGACACAAAAACCTTTGGCTATTCTCGAACGCCTCGTCAAAATCCACAGCGGTCCGGGCGACGTGGTGCTGGATTTCTTCGCCGGCTCAGGAACCACTGGCGATGCCGCTGCGAAACACGGTCGTGGCTATGTGCTGATTGATGAAAACCCCGAAGCGATCGCGGTCATGCGCGAACGACTTTCAGGATGACTGATTCTTGCGATACCGCTCCACACTGGCCTGCACCTCGGCAATGGCGTCTTTGGCCGGCCTCCAGCCGATTGTTTCCGTCTTGACACCTTCAAGTTCCTTATACGTCGCAAAGAAGTGCTCGACTTCCTTCAGAAAATGCGGCGGCACATCGTTGAGGTCCTGATACTCGTTGTACAGCGGATCGCTGTTGGGCACGCCAAGCACCTTGAAGTCGTTGGCATCACGGTCCTTCATGAGAAACAAGCCAACGACGCGCGTTTCGATCAGGCAGCCCGTGAACGTCGGTTCGTTCACCATCACCAGAACGTCCAAAGGATCGTTGTCTTCCGCCAGCGTCTGCGGCACAAAGCCGTAGTCACCGGGATACACCAGTGATGAAAAGAGGTAGCGGTCCAGTTTAAATAGGCCGGTTTCCTTATCAAGTTCGAACTTACTGCGCGAGCCCTGGGGGATTTCCACAATCGTGTTGACGACAGTGGGAATGTCGGTGCCGGGGCTGATGTTCATGTATTGGTGCGATGGTGTCATGCGATCTCCCTATGCCAAGTGTCTTCGGGCTGAAAATTGGCACGCATGGTACACCAAGACCGTTGGTCGAATACGTCTCCCCAACTGCTATCGCGAGCGGCGCCAAACTGGCAAGAATCAGCATCAGCCCGATGAGAATCGGCCGCAGCACCATTCGTCGTCGTGACGTGCTCAGCGCATGCGGGTGTCGCAAGTCCGAACCGCACTCCGGGCACCGCATCGGTACCGGCATATGGCCGAACAGATCGAACTGACACTCTCCGCAGTGTTGATGATCGTCCTCGCACCGGCCGCGCCAGCCAAGACGGCATAGCAACGCGCCCTCCCACAGCAGCGCCACCAGAACCGATGCAGCCGCAAATGCCGCGATGACCGTCAGCATCATCCGTCAACGCTAGCTGGCAGCTTGCTTCCACGATATAGGAATCAGCGACGGTTGTACGCCGAGTGCGAATGCCCACCGAAACCTCCGATCAATCCTCATCTTGCTGCGGCTGGAACGACTTGATCACATCTGCCTGCACATTCGGCGGTGTCGGCTCATCGTGGCTGTACTCCATCGAATACGAACCGGCACCCGCAGTCATCGATCGTAACTGGCTCGAGTACGTCATCACCTCCGAAAGCGGCGCTTCGGCAATCACCACTGCCTGGTTACCCGGCAGCATCTCCGTGCCCTGAATGCGGCCGCGGCGACCGGCGATATCCGAGGAGATGTCTCCGATCTGATCCGCCGGCACGGTCACTTCCATCGTGACAAACGGCTCCAAAAGAACCGGCTTGGCCTTCTGGACCGCGTCGATGAACGCTCGTTTGCCGGCCGTGATGAATGCCACTTCCTTTGAGTCCACCGGATGGTGTTTGCCGTCATACACCGCCACCTTAATATCCTGCATCGGATAGCCGGCAATGGCGCCGTTCGACATCACCTGGCGGATGCCCTTTTCGATCGCGGGCATGAACTGCTTGGGAACGCTGCCGCCGAACGTGTCATCGACAAACAGCAAGCCATCGGTCACACCTTCCTCTTCACCATTGAGCGGCTCGACTCGCAAATACACTTCACCAAACTGACCTGCGCCACCGGTCTGCTTCTTATGCCGGTGATGCCCCTCGGCCTTTCCGGTGATGGTTTCCTTGTACGCAACCTTGGGCGGCTTGGTGTTGACCTCCACGCCGTAGCGATCTTTCAGAAGTTGCAGCTTCATTCGAAGGTGCTGCTCACCAAGGCCGCGAAGCACGGTTTCTCCGGTGGCCTTGACTCGCTCAAGTTCGATGGTCGGGTCTTCATCGATAATCTTGTGAAGCGCGTCGCCGAGTTTGTTTTCTGCACCCTTGGTCGCTACTTCGATGGCCAGGCCGAACATTGGCTTGGGCAACGCCAGCGGTCGCAGGTGCATGTCGTCGCTGATGTCGCCACTGTGCAGCACGGAGTTGTAGTGAATCTCATCAATCTTCGCGACTGCACCGATATCGCCCGCGATGATCTGATCGATTTCCGAGTGATCCTTCCCCTGAATCTTGAAAACATGCGCGACGCGGATCGCCTTGCGTTCCTGGTCAACGCGCGGCTGAAGGTCAGCACCGATATGTCCCTGATGGACACGGAACACGCTCAATTTGCCGACATACGGGTCGGATGAAACCTTGAACACATGCGCCAGCGAGCTCTTGCTTGAATCCGGCTCGGGGAAGAAATCCTTCTTCTCACCATCAACAGTGGACTCAAACGGCCTCGGGTTCCCCTCAAGCGGACTTGGACAAAGCTTGGTAAACACGTCCATCAGTTCACGAACACCCACGTTTTCCCGCGCAGATGTGAAACACATCGGCACGAGGTGCCCCTCACGCATCGCCTTGCGAAACGCGGGCTGCAGCAGTTCCTGTGAGACCTCACCCTGTTCGAGATACTTCTCCATCAGTTCTTCATCGACTTCGACAATCTGATCGACCGTCGCCGTGTGAAACTCGCTGACATCACCAAGATCACTCGAGCCGGAAGTTGCGCCGAGGCAATCAACCACGGCCTTTCCACCATCGCTCGGCAGATTGATCGGTAGACAGACAGACCCCAACAATTCCTGGATCGACACAAGCAGCCCCGGCAGGTCCGTGGCGTTGTCGATCTTATTGATGACGATCAAACGCGGCAGGTTGCGCTCGGCAGCCCGCTTCATCATGCGCTGGGTGACGGTTTCAACCCCAGCGCTGGCGTCAATCACGACTACGACCGTCTCAACTGCTGGGAACACACTGATGGCTTTGCCGAGAAAATCCGGCGCACCCGGCGTGTCGATCAGGTTCACGTGAGAACCGTCATGGTCGAAGTGCACCAGCGCGCTGTCGAGACTGTGCGTGTATTCCTTTTCCAGATCATCAAAGTCGCAGACGGTGTTGCCGTCTTCCACGCGGCCGGCACGGCCGATCACGCCGGCCTCATGCAAAATCGCTTCGACGAGCGTTGTCTTTCCGGTGCCTGCAGCACCGGTAATGGCAAGGTTGCGCAAATCCTGAGTTGTGTACTTCGGCATCGAAACCTCCTCAAATGGCGGGCCAATGACCCGACATTTGTCATTGTTGAGCGGTTTTCTCGCAGTTCTTTCACTATACCCGAACACCACGCCTGCTGCGAACCATCCACCCATCGCACCCAACTAAAAAATTGGGCGATCCCACCAACCCCGCCAATGTGCTGGTACCTCAACCATCAGAGCATCGCTTTCCGAGGCGTCATGCCACCGCTGAAGTGTGCATCGCCGTGATCGGCCCGGCCTGTTCGACCCGGTTCGCATCATGCGTCCTCTATAAAGGGGCCAACGGCAACGATGGCGCGCGCACTGACACCGGCCGCCGGTGCCGATCGCCAGATTTGCTCGAAATGTCGGCCAAAAAAATCCCTGCATCTCCATGTTTTCTTTGTCGCGTGCAGGTCATTTCGCGCGCGCAAATGCGCATCACCCGACTATGCTCTCAACTGTGGAGCCGCTCCTGGCCATTGCGTTGCTGGTCGTCGGTGCTGTGGTGTGCGCTCTGGCCCTTCGCAGTATCGAGTGTCCCGGCTGGGCGTTGATCGGGGGCGTGCTGGCGGGCGTGCTGCTCGGCCCGACGCTGCTGGGCAGGGTCATGCCGGTCACGTACGAACACACCTTCGTTGGCGGTGTTGCGCAACGCGAACAACTCCAACAACTGCAAGGCCGCTACGGCGCTGACCTGCTCGCAGCGGAACACGCCGGTGCGGATTCCGATGTGCTGGAAGAACTCCGCCTCGCCTACCGCCAGCAGCGCATCGCTGCGGAACACGCACTCATGCAGGCCCGCTGGGATCACCAGTTCTCACAACGCATTCTCGCTGTCACATGCATCGTACTCGTGCTGCTTGGCAGCCGGGCACCGACCGGTCGCGCCAAGCGAAACGTGCAACACGGCCTCATCGCGCCGATGACCATCGGCCTGTGGGCGGCTGCGTTGCCCGGTGTACTGACGGTGCTGGCTGCAACATGGTGGTGGCAGCAGGATGCGACCCACGCGGCGCTGCTGGCTTCCGCTGTGATGATCGGCCCGTGGGCACTGACGCGCGTTGACCGCATCGCCGCGGAACAGACCGAGCGTGGCGGGTCGATGCTCATGCATCGGGCCGGCCACGTTGCAACACTCGTCGCGCTGGCCACAGTCATCTGGAGCGCATGGACGCTGCGGCACATCGAGGGCGTGCTGTGGGCACTGCCACTGCTCGCGCTCGCCATGAGCTGGCTTCGGCCCGCAACGCCTCTCTTCGGGTCAACCGCACAGCGAACAATCCAAAGCTCACTGCACTTCATTGTCATTCCCACGCTCGCTGCATCCGTGGCCGTGAAGATTGAACTGCTCTCACATTTTGCGTTTTGGCCGCTGCTGGTCCTGTTGATCCTCTCAGGCGACGGCCGTTGGATCGGCGCCGTATGCGGCATGGTGTCACTCGGAGGTCGGCGAGCAAGTCATGCCATGAAACTTGCCCTCGGCGCCATGGCGTGTGGCCCGACGCAACTCGCCGTGATTGCCATCGTCGCCCACACATGGATGTTGGAGATGCCACTGATCTATGCGCTACTCGTCGGCGCGGTATACATCGAGATCAGCGTCCCGCTACGGCGGTGGTTCAATGAAGAACTGTCACGCCAGTCCGAGCTGAGATGATCGACCATGCACGCTGCAACGCCCAGGAGAGCAATCCTGGCTTTGTGCGAGATTTCCTTGCATCGCCCCCACCATGTGGTAGGGTTGCAAGGAGACCGTTGGCAAGACCACTTCTTCACTGCAAACGGGGACCATCATGCGCACCCGCTCCGACCGCACCGTAATGCGGCACTCCGCCGCGATCTTCACCACACTCTGCCTCGCTTTGGCCTGCCCTTCACTCGCCCATGCGCAGTGCCAGTACGAAGTCACCGCCATCATCCAAGGCCCACACTGTGGCTTCGGCTTCTTCGCGCCGCTCGTCGGCCGTGGCATGAACTCACATGGC
>PWVT01000149.1 GCA_003562195.1 Phycisphaeraceae bacterium
CGGTCGAACCACGGCCCTTCGATATCCGTCGGTGTGCCTTCGGGTGTGCGTACACGATCCATCGCGTGCGAGGCGACTTCGCGATCTGTCCGCCAGACAATCGCAACGGCCCGGCCTGGTGGACGCGAGCGACTTTCCTGCGCTGCCGCTTGTGGCCGAGTGTTCGGGCGGACCCAAATCATCGGTGTGATATGGCGAACTTCATCCGGTACGCCGGCCCACGATGCCGCCCAAATTGGCCCGCGCAATTCCGGGCGATCCCACTTGGTAGAGGCACCATCAGCCGGCTGTTCGACGCGCGGCTGTGGTTCGCTCCCCGGAGGAGGGGCGGGTAGAACTTTGGTACCCGGCATGGAGATGCAACTTGTTGGCAGCAACGCCATGACCACAAGCGGAAGCAGTCCTCGAATCATCATGCGTACAGGATCGACCACTGCGCGCTCCGAGTCAAGAAAAGGAAAACCGAACCGGGCGTGGCAGGATGGAAGTCCCGCCGCTGCCGAGTTCGGCTTCCTGGAGGAGAAGTTGCTCTGAAAATGGCCGTTGTAAAACGGGTCATCGTTGCTTGCAGGGTCAACGCGTCAAGATCGGGCGTATTGCTGAATTTTTCCAACTGACCCCCTACCATCGTGACAAGCCGCATCTCAAAAACAGGTCGATCCATGCCCCTCACTTCCCAGCATCTTCATGCCGCCCTCCGTACCGTGCAGGACCCTGATCTGCACAAAGACCTCGTCACGCTGAACATGGTCAAAGACGTCGCGATCGACGGCGACGCTGTCTCGGTCACCATCGAGCTCACCACGCCCGCGTGCCCGATGAAAGACAAGATCCGCAGCGACATCGAGCAGGCCATCCGCGCCAAAGCCGACGAGGTCGGCGAACCGCTCAGCACGATCAACGTCGAGTTCACTGCCGACGTTCGCAAGCCGAATCAGAAATTGCAGGATCGCGATAGCCCGCTGCCGAACGTGAAGCATGTCATCGCGGTTGGCGCCGGCAAGGGCGGCGTGGGCAAGTCCACGATTTCGGTCAACCTCGCGGTCGGCCTGGCCAAGCACGGCGCGAAAGTCGGCATACTCGACGGCGACATCTACGGCCCATCACTGCCCACCATGCTCGGCCTTGACGATCTCCCCCCTGTCGCCAAAGAAAACACGCTCATGCCGTTCCCCGTGCACGGCGTCAAAGCGATCACACTCGGCAAACTTGTCGATCCGGAAAAAGCCCTCGTCTGGCGCGGCCCAATGGCGCACGGCGCGTTCAAACAGCTCGCCACACAAACCGACTGGGGTGATCTGGACTACCTCATCGTCGACCTCCCGCCCGGCACTGGCGACGTGCCGCTCACACTCGCCCAACTGCTGCCGCTTTCTGGCGCAGTCGTCGTCTGCACGCCGCAAAAAGTCGCGCAGGACGATGCACGCCGCGCTGTTCGCATGTTCCAGCAGCTCGGCATCAATGTCCTCGGCGTTGTCGAGAACATGAGCTACTTTGTCGGCGATGATGGAAAACAATACGACATCTTCGGCCGAGGCGGCGCAGAGCAAATGGCTGCGAACATGAACCTCCCTTACCTCGGCGCCATCCCCATCCACATGCAGCTTCGCGACAACAGCGACCGCGGCACACCACTGGAAAACTGGGACGTCGAGCAGCTTGGCAATGAACTCGATTCACTCTGCCAAAACCTCGCCAGCCAGATTTCCATCGCCACCATGTCCGGCCAATTCGTCCAGCCGACGCTCTCGGTGAGCTGAAAAAAACCCCCCTTCAGACGCCCGGCCAGATCGCTCAGTAGCTCAACCTCCAGAGCATCCGATTCCAGACACCCCTAACGGTTCTCAGACGCGCTCCACGCCATGCCATTTTTTCCCCTCATCGAGTTTCTCGTCATCACCATCGCCGCGATCTTCGTGATCGTGAACCCCCTCACCACAGCGTTTATCTTCCTCTCGCTGCTGCCCCACGCCGATGACGCAGAACGCCAGCGCGTCGCCAAACGCTCCGTCGTCATCGCCACCAGCATCTTCCTCATCTTCGCCATCCTCGGCGGCGTGATCTTCCAGCTCTTCGGCATCACCATCGAAGCGTTCCGCATCGCAGGCGGCCTCATCCTCTTCGGCATCGCCATGGGCATGATCCGCCAGGGAGCGCAGGAATCGGAGCAGGATGATCACGATGGGATCGTTGACGAGGTCAAAGAGCGCAAAAAAGCGGGCAAAAAGCCCAAACAGGACATTTCCGTCATCCCCCTCGCCATCCCCTTCATCAGCGGCCCCGGCTCCATCGCCACCGTCATGATCGTCACCACCGAGGCCCCCACCCCCTGGCACATCGGCCTCGTCTTCCTCGCCATCCTCATCACCACCGGCACCTGCTACTACGCGATGATCTACTCCAAGTACATCGTCCGCTTCCTCGGCGAAAGCGGCAAGGAGATCATCACCAAGGTCTTCGGCCTCATCCTTGCCGTCATCGCAGTGCAGTTCGTCATCAACGGCGCCTCAGACGCCTACCGCAACCTCCACGCCGCCGATCAGCCCGAAGCCATCGTCACCACCCCCGACGACCCGGCAACGGAGTAATCGCCCAACGCCACCTTCTCATGTAGCCCCGGATGGCAATCCGGGGGCAGGCAGGGAGAGGGAGAACTGTGAACCGCGAACCGACAACCCTGAACCTTCAACCGCTGCGCTCGCTGATGTCCCCAACCCCGCTTAACCCCAGTTCGCAAGGAGGATCAGCAGATCAGAGACATCGACGATGCCATCGCCATCGAGGTCTGCCGGGCATGAGCCGTCGAGGGGGCATGGTCCCCAGTTGGCGAGGAGGATGAGCAGGTCTGACACATCGACCACGCCATCGCCGTTGAGATCGCCGGGTGTGGGATCGCAGACATCGTGGAAGGTGTTGCCGCCTTCATCGGTCCAACTGCCGCTGATATGCTCGGGCGTGTTATCGCAGAAGTGAACGCTGTTGATGCGCGAACCACTTGTTGCATGAACACCGCCGCCAAAATCCTCTGCGGTGTTCGATGAGACTCGAGCGTGGTACAGATTGAGGCGACCCAGTGCCCCCCCGCCGGCATTCTCGGCCGTGTTTCCAACAACATCACAATTGTGAATGACGGTGAACGCCTCATTGATATTGAGCCCCAGCACACCGCCGCCGCCTGGTGACCAGAAGTCCCATTCAATCACCGCGTTGTCTTTGATCAGGCATCGATCAAGGAAACCGCGTGCATGGTTGTTGACATTGATGCCGCCGCCTTGCGCTGCGGTATTGTCGAGAAACTCACAATCATAGAAATACACATACGCGGGGTATGAAGATAGGCCGCTGAAGACACCCGCGCCGCCGCCGGCTGCGTTGGCGA
>PWVT01000118.1 GCA_003562195.1 Phycisphaeraceae bacterium
GGCGGTGGTTCTTCGCGAGTTTCTTCCCGACGCTGTGGGGCCGGTCGCGGTGGCGGGGGGGGGCGGAAGAAGACAGACCGGCCTTTGAATCGAGCTTCGTACTCAGCGCGAAGTTCTTCATACTCATCGATATGCGCAGCAATCTGCTCGGCCGGGTCGGCCCCGCCGCCAGTGCCGCCGAACGCAGCAGCCAGCAATGAAGGGACCGTCAGCACAGCGGTGAGCACAATCAAGCCGATTGCAGCAATGCTGGTGACGAACGGTGCACTGAGCGATTCTCTCGGATTCATCACACGCTCCCTCCCGCACGTGGTGCGCCAAGCGGCAGCACCCACGCTTCAAGAACTGCTGTCACACGAACGCGGCGACCTGAAATGCGTGTCATGCGCACCGTCGTGATGGATTCAATTTCAGGCCGAGATTCGAGTTCTGAGATGATTGCGATGGCAACATCCGGTGAGGCATCGAAGGTCAGATCACCAGTGACCAGTTGGACACGCGATTCGCCAGTCACACCCGGCAGGGCATCGGGGCGCAATGAGCCCTGCACACGGGCGGAGAAGCTGTCATTGGTGACTGAAAACTGACGCAACATATTCGTGACGGTGCGCGTCAGGGCAAGTTCACCTTCAGCTTCCGGTCGGGGAAGCTGCACCGGACCAAGGCCTGCAATGGTGTCGCGAAGCTGCCTCACGCTGTGGTCCATAGCTTCGGTGTCTCGCACGGTGCGAACGTCTTCGGCAATGCGGTCGGCACGTTCCTTGAACTCGATTGACTTGGGGGCGATGAGATCGGTCCAGATCAGGAACACAATGATCCCAATACCGACATAGACACCCCATTGCACGAGCCGCGGCATTTCGCGGAAGCGCTCGAGTAATTGCTGCGTACCGCTCACAGGTCACCTCGCCTTTGGGCCATCAGCCAGTTGAACTCCTGTTGAAGCCGTGAATACAACTCGTCATCACCACGGTTGCGCGCCGATCGTCGCGCATTGCCTACGCGAATGAGCATGTCCATGACCTCCGATTCGGACAAGGCGCGAATCTGATCCTTCGTGATCGGTTCGGGGATCTCGTGATGAGAGCCGACCCCGCCTTGGCCACGGGTGCTCTCCCGTGTTTCGGCGTCACCACCGATCCCACCGCCGGCCCGTGATGTCAGCGGCCGATCCAATCGACTGGTTTCGCGACTCTCGGCTGGATCATACAGCTCAGCATATGGGTCGCTACGTTCCGCATTGGCTGAAGCACGTGCCCCATCCGTTTCACGAGTTTCACTTTGTTGTGTCCGATCGCCAACGGTGCGCGTTTGCGCGGGCACTTCAAGTGAACCTCCGGGCAGTTGCGGCGTTGTCTCGCCGCTGTCGGCCAGTCGCTCTGGCGATGGGCCGTACATACGTTCAGCGAGGGTCAGATTGGCAAAATCGAGGTCTTCCGGATATTGATGGCGACGGTAAGGATTGAGCAGCCGTGCAGAAAGCTCAAAGTCATAGTTGCCGTAGGCATCGCTATCGCCCCAGTGCAGCGTAATCTCATTAAAGATGTTCGACTCGCGCAGATACTGCTGCATCAGCACCACGAGTTCTGGTGCGGAGTGTTCATCTTGCGGCAACGCCCGGCCTCGCACGGTAAATGTGCGGCCGGGGTTGATGCGAATGGATTCCAATTCAACACCTTCGGGCGTGTTCGAAGCAATGTCAGCGAGAATTTTTGTCATTGGCCAGGCGGTGTTGCCCAGTTCCCGGTACACCACGAGACTGTTGCGGGCATTGTTGACCAGTGCTAGTTTTTCATCAATATCCGCATGACGAATCTCCAGCACGACCATTCGCGCCCAGTTGACCGCCAGCGGACCGAACATCAGGATCAAGACCGCCGCTACCGCCAGTTTGGTCGCCATGCGCGGTTGACTGAGCTTGTCGACGAAGGCCTTGATCGGCGAGGTGGTTTCTTCCGGGGCAGCATGTTCCATGCGTGCCAGCGGCGCCAGTGAACTTTCCTGTACGAGGACGGCACCAGCGGCGATGCCGTACTTCGACCACCACTGTTCATCTGGCTCTGAACCCTGTAAACGCTCGTGGGCTCGAGTGGTAATCTCCTGAGGGATATGCAGAACGCCTTGGTCTGGCCCAACCTCCTGCGCGGCCTCTCGCGCGGTGTTGACGGTCGTCTGGACAAATGTGTCGGTGTGGCCGACACTCAAGGTTGTTTCAGCGACCACTCGACCGATACTCTCTTGCCATGCCTCAGAATCATCGCCATCTTCACAGACACTGCGGAACGCAATACCACCTGCATGGCTGACGGCCAGCGCGATTGAGCCATCAGCACGATCAAGCCAGAGTAGCGGTTGCGTCGGTCGGTGGCCGTTGATCAATGCTGCAAGTGCGGCGATATCCGGGGTGAAGGTAATCGGGCGATTGACCGGTGGAAGTTCAACATCAGACGACTCAGGCCATGCAAGGATGAGGCCTTCCCTGGCCGATTCGCCAGGGGCTTGGTCCAGCACAGCCATGCCCAGTCGATGTGCAGGCGCGATTCCGAGCAGATGTGCCTCGGCCTGCAAACGCAAGGCCGGTTCAAGTTGCTCCATTGGCGCATCCGGCAATGGGCAAGTACGGCAGATCACCGCCGAGGCAGGCAGAATGCATGTGACGCGCGACACGCTGCGCTGGTTGAGCCAACTCTCGATCTGGCCGGTGCGGTCGCGCGGAAACTCTCGTGAATCGAGCAGTTCCGGGCTGCCGGAATTACTCCGGATGATGATGCCGCGCCAGTCGCGTCCAGCACGATGCAGCACTGCGTATACGTTGGCGTCAAATTGGCGTTTGGTGGTATTGGTCACTGTTCTCGATACTCAATAATTCGAACTGGCAACGTAGAACGATCCACGACCGCGACGATTTCAACTTCTGCGCCGATTCCCCAACTTCGGCCTTTGGAACTGATCATGTACACATTACTGCGCGTCGCCATCAGACCACCAAGCTGGATCAGAAGCTCATCGCTCATCTCCGGAATCGCCCGAAGATCAAGCATACTGGTAATACCCTCGGGCCGTGAATCGCGGAGATAAAGGATTTCCTCTGCCACGATTGGGTCTGCACCGTAAAGCTCCAGCAGGTCTCGCAGGAACACGGATGATACGGTGTTGATATTCATCAGCCCCGGCTCGCGGTTGACCGGGTTCGAGACGGTCAATTCTTCGAACACTGCACGATGCTGCTGTTCAGTGAGCGGCTCGATTTCAATGTTGTACACCTGATCCGATGCAACACCGGAATTGTCGATGTTGGTAATCGGGTACACAAGCAGTTGCTCAAGTTGGCTATCGGAATTTCGCCCGAAGCGGATCAATGCCTTGGCCTGACGCTCATCCACGCCAAGCCGCTCCATGACCTCGGCAATCTTGGCATCTGCGAGGTACAAACGCGGTTCGCCTGACACGGTCGCCCCGCCCCGGACGGATGTCGCGGTAAGAAACGCAGACCAGCCCGCGTCGAGCACGCCGTCAGCATTATCTGGCGGGAAGGTTGCGCCTCCGTTGTTTTCGTTGGGGTCCAACCGCCCGTTGAGGTTCCAGTCTTCGCCACGCAGGTATCTCGGCCACACACCTGCAACCAACTCAAGTTCGGCGATGTTCTGGAAGCGATCAAAGCGTGGCTCATACGGCGGGTTCAAACTCAGATAGTAATCGCGGCCGACGCTGAACGTTCCCATCGCTCCCATTTCATCCTCTTCCGTCATCCACGCCACGATCGCATCAGCAATGTCCAACCACATATCTTCCAGCAACATCAGCGTGGCAATGTTCGCGGTATTGACGTTCATCTTGGAATGTTCATCCATCGGGCCATAAAAGTCGCGGCCTTCTGCATGATGACGAACATCGTAGCTCGCTCCCATCAGATCACCGATGGAAACAAACTCCATGTCGCGCACCATCGCGAACGCATCATCCCGCACAGGGCGTTCAGTGTGGTCGGCCATGACGGCCATGATCTGCTCAACACCGGCGCGTGCCGCCCATCGGGCTTCGATTCGTTGGAGCGATTCGCGGCCGATGGATGCCTGGCGGAATGATGAGATCTGCACCGCTGTCGTCACCAGCGCAGCGATGCCGATCGTCCAGAGGACGACCATGATCACTGAGCCGCGTTTGTGCTTGTGGTGCGTGTTCATCATGGATCAACTCGGTCGATTGCCTGGCGAGGACTCTCGCAGTCGCGGGCCATCCTGTCTTTGCGGCCGTTGAGGTTGGCCCTGAGGGCGTCCACGTTCGGGCGTTTGCTGCGCGGGGCCGCGTTGGCCGCCGGGCTGGCCGCGTGTTCCGGTGCCGCGGCGACCCCCGGATTGTCCTTCGCCGGAGCCAGCAGACGGCGCATCGGAAACATCTTCGCGTTCCTCCGCTTCTGTTTCATCATCATCCTCATCCGGCTGGAACAAGTCTGCTGGTGGTATGACTCGGTCGATGGCTACCACGGTTCGCAAGTGAACGATCGGTGCATCCCACATGTCATCACCATTGCGATGACCGCTCGCAATGAGCGTGATGCGCACTGCTTCAGGCAGGCCGCGATCATCCGAATCCCATTCGCGGAACCAGTCGGTCCCGTCATACGCTTCCAAACGAAGTGCAAGAATACCCTCGACCAATGGCGTGGCGATCCCACCAGCCAGTGGATGCTCATCAGGCACAGGATCGCGACGTTGCCAAAGATATGAACCGTAATCATCGGCCTCGATGCGGTATTGCGTTTCATACTGCATACCTTCACCGTTGAAGTCGAGGTCGTGAATTGCACGGAGCCGGTTGTTGAACACGAGGATCTCATCTCGATCCAGGTCACCAAGCGGTGTGCGAACTGCGTCTGAACGAATCAGCAGCCGAGTCCAGAACAGGTCTTCGTGTCGAATCACCGAAACGATGTCTCTCCGCAACGCGTTGAGCGCTGCATCAGCGCGGAGGTGTGCATCCAGCCGCGTCTTGCTCTTGTCCTTGGCCTGTGCGAGCTGCGAAATGCTCATCGTGATGCCGCCGATGACAAAGACGCTGATCACCGTCGCTAGCATGACTTCCACGAGCGTAAAAGCGCGGCTCGCCCGTCGAGATGTGAAACGGTTACTCATCACTGCCGAATCGCCTCTCGTAATGAATTCGCTCACGATCAACACGTTCAGCCGGTTCTCGCGGTTGGTCAGGGTCGCCCAAGCGTTCACTAATGAATGTCTCAATCGAGACACGTTCACCATCACGCGGGCTGGTGTACCACCCTACATGAGCGATCACGCGGAAGGGCTGACCGACACCGGCTTCGCGGATATCAACCTCGTAGTAAAAATCTTCAAAGGGTGGATAGAAGCGACCGGTAGTGTCATACTGCCGTGCGTACTCCATCGGACCTTCCACCAGCACCATGTTCAGCAGTTCATCAGCCAGCCAGCCGGCGACCATTCGCTTCTCGCCATCAGTCTGCAGCGCAAGTGATCGACTGGCCAGCGAGATCACCACCGCAAGGCCGACACCCATCATGACCGACCCGATGATGACATCCAGCAATGCGACACCGCGGCGGCGTTCGGGCGAGCGATGTTGGAACAAACGTCGACGCATTACCATTCACCTCGGCTTCGCCCGATGGCATTCAGATCGATCGGCGATGCAAACGGTGAGGACCGCTCGTTATCGCCGAAGCGGCGGGGTGCGACGGCATATGGGGGCAGGTGAAATGTTACGACGTCGTTGTCAGGGCCACGCAGCGAAAGGGTGACAGCGGGGCGATCCTGTCCCGGTCGCGTGGTGAGAGGCCACTGTGATATATCAACATGATCGCCATCGGAACGCACATCGGTCAGTGTGACGAAATCCGGCAGTCGCACCGGCCGAATGGTGCTGTCATGCTGCCACATCGCATCGCGGAGGTTTGACTCTTCGTCAATGTCAAACTCCATCATGTACAGCCAATGCCGCTGCTCGTCATACAACAGGCCGACCGGTTTTGTACTCAGGGATTCGCGGCGGGCGTACATGGTCAACAAATCAGCAACCTGATCGCACACAAGACGAAACTCGCGTGATTCATTGCCGATCATGCGCGGGACCATCATGGCGGCGATGAAGCCCAACAGCACAAGCACGACGAGCAACTCCATGAGCGTGAACGCGCGCAACGCCACACCACGGTCGAAAGTTGACCCGGCGTGGCGCGTGCGAATTGACGTCTGATGGACGGTCATGGTACTGCTCTACTGAGGTGAGTCGGTCCTTTGCGTCAGTTCACGATTTCAGCGTCGTATCCTTCACCGCCAGGTTCCCCGTTGGCGCCGTAGGAAACGATGTCAAAGTCGGGATTTTCGGTCCCCGGTACGCGGATGATGTAGGGGTTACCCCAGGGATCGACCAAGTCGCGTGATCGCAACAGGCCCTCATCAACCAGAACCTGAAGATCAAAATCCTGCGGCACGCGGCTCATGCCTTGGTCAAGCGCGTACAGACTGACCTGCTGAGCGATCTGCGCCACGCCGTTCTGGGCGGCGCCGACTTTGGCACGATCCACATTCTCTAATAGGCGCGGCGCAACAAGCGTCGCGAGCAGCGCGATGATCGTGACCACGACGATAATTTCCAGCAGTGTGAAGCCGCGACGGGCACGGCGACGGAGGCGTTGGGTCGGGGTGTTCATGTTCGTTCTCATTTTCTTCGCGTTGACAAGCGTGAGTTGTTATCCCACAAGAGACTGCATTTCCAACAGCGGCAGCAAGATGGCCGCAAGAATAAATCCACCGAACGCCGCCATAATGATCAAGAGAAACGGCGGGAGGGCTTTCGTAAACATTTTTAGAGATACATTCACCTGCCGGTCGAACGCCGTTGCTGCGTGCAGCAACATACTTTCAAGTCGGCCAGATCGCTCGCCCAGATTCACCACTTGAATCAGTAGCGGTGGGAACAATCCTGAACGTTCCAGCGGATCGGCCAGTGACTTACCGGAGGTCACCTGATCCTGAACTTCGTCAAGGGCAGCTTCCATTGCCTTGTTCACCAGCGTGTGTTGGGTAATGCGAAGCGATTCAAGAATCGGCAACCCCGCAGAGGACAGCGTGCCGAGCGTGCGTGTGAACCGAGCCACGGCGATGTCTCGCAGTAATCGGCCGATGACTGGAAGCTTCAACTTCAATAGGTCGAACTGCAAACGGTTTTCTGGCACACGAATCCACGCTCGCCAGCCAAACCACGCGATAGCCAACGTGCCGAGAATGTAAAGCCAGTATGCCGCAAGGAAATCCGCCATGGAGAGCACGACCACCGTTGGCCATGGGAGTTGAAAACCCTGGCCTTCCGTCAACGGACCGATCAGCCGAGGCACCAGGACCGTGACCAGCACGACTGCGCTGGCGCCAATCAGCAGCGCGACCAGAAACGGATAAAAGGTAGCACCCATCACCTCACGCCGAAGCTCGACGGCCCGCTCCAGCAGATCAGAAAGCTGGTGCAGCACCTGGCTCATTTCGCCGGAGGCATCGGCGGCGCGAAGCATGCCCAAGACCATGTCATCAAACGGCGGGCCGTAATCGCGCGCTGCCTTATAGAGAGGATCACCCGCCTCAACACGTTCAATGAGGTGATCAAGGATCACTGGCATGGCTCGACCGCTCGCCTGCTTTCGCACGGTTCGCAACGACTGCATCAGGGGCAATCCGGCCTCAATCGCTGTGGCCAGTTCGCGCATCAGCGTGGCCATCTCCGAGCGGTTCAGCGATGGCCGTCCACTTGCGGAGCCGATGCCAAGCGACGAGAGTGAAAATGTTGGTGCGATGGAAGTCTGCTGCTTGACTGCGACTTTCGGCGCGGCCCGCTTTGGCTTGGCATCAAGTTGAGTTGCAGTCTGAATGCGGGTGGCTGTTTCGCCGCGGCTGAGCAGCATTCGTACGGCATCGCTCTGGTCATGCGCATCAAGCACACCCGACCGGGCTTGGCCATTGGATGTCAGACTCTCGTAGCGGAAGCTGGGCATGGAACGTTAAACGCCGGAATCGTCAGTGTCTTGCGTGGCGCGGAGGACTTCTTCGATGGTGGTCACACCTTCGCGCGCCTTCTCTAAACCGTCCTGTCGCATCGTCTTGTAATTTGCCCCGACCAGCGAGGCGATCTCTGAAACCGGGCGGTTCTCCGAGATGGCGCGGCGGATAGCCGGGGAGATCTGCAGCAGCTCGAAGTAGCCCACTCGGCCGTACTGCCCGGAGTTGTTGCACCGGTCACAGCCCTCGCCCCGCCACTCCATCCCGTTGAAGCTTTCCAGCTCGTCAGGCGACAGGCGATGACTGACATCTTCACCAATCGGGTACTGCTTCTTGCAGACATCGCACACACGCCGACCAAGACGCTGGGCCAGCACGCCCTCGATCACTGAAGCGACCAGGTACGGCTCGACGCCCATGTCAATCAGGCGGCCGATTGAGCTGATGGCATCGTTGGTGTGTAGCGTGGAGAAGATCAAGTGGCCCGTCAGCGCAGAACGAATGGAGATATCTGCCGTTTCAGAGTCACGTACTTCGCCGACGAAAATAACATCCGGATCCTGCCGCAGAATGTGGCGAAGTCCGGTTGCGAACGTCAGGCCGCGCTTGGGATTGATGGGAATCTGATTGATGCCGGACAGCTCGTACTCGACCGGATCTTCAATCGTGATGATTTTCTTGCGTGGGTCGTAGAGCTTCGACAAGGCAGCGTACAAGGTTGTCGTCTTGCCTGATCCGGTCGGGCCGGTCACCAGGACCAAGCCGTGCGGCTTGCCGATCAGCCGGTCCACCGCATCTCGCATCTCCTTCTTCATGCCAAGCGAGATCAGATCCAGCGGCAGTTGGGATTTGTCGAGAATACGCATCACCACAGACTCGCCGTACAACGTCGGCACTGTTGAGACGCGGATATCGACTTTACGACCTTCAAAGCGCAACGTGATGTGGCCATCCTGCGGAACATAGCGTTCAGCAATGTTCATGCCGGACATGATCTTGATACGGCCGATCAATGCCGGCTGCAGGTGCTTCGGTGGTGGTGGCTGCTCGATCAGCACGCCGTCAATGCGATACTTGACCTTCAACTCGCTCTCGAACGGTTCGATGTGAATGTCTGAGGTGCGCGACTGAATCGCTTCAAGAATGAGCAGGTTGACGAGATTAATGAGCGTCGGCTGCTCCGCCATGCGGTGCAGATCGTCGGCTTCAACGGCGTCGAAGTTGTGTTCAAGATCGCTTGAGGAATCGCCATCGTCGCCGCCGAGTGATTCTGCCATGCGCTCGGCGGTCGTGCCGTAATGCTCGCGCATGAGTTCAGAGAACGCCTTTTTGCTCAGCCCCATGCGCGTGATCGGGCGTCCGACAAGCGTGGCGACTTCATCGGCGCAGGCGATGTCAAGCGGGTCGAGCATCGCCAGGCGCAGACGTTTGTTTTCGATGCGAACCGGGATGACCCGCAAACGCACAGCAAGGTCAGCCGTCATTAATGCAATCGCTTCTGGTGTGGCTTCGGGGGCCTTCTTTGACCAGTCGATGCCCAGCATCTCGCAGCGTTGGCGAATGCTGTCCTCATCGCTGACGGCCGGGGCTGATCCGTTGATCTGCACTTCCGCAGGACGCGAATCTTCAGGCGAGACCCCACCGACTTGATCCATCAGCTCTTCGGCTGACGATGTGAGACTTTGCGGATCATTCTGCATGACAAACACACTAGCGTAGAAACGTTGCGACGTTTGAGTAATGATCAGCGATTGCGGTTGCGACGGTCTCGTCTGTCCTGTGAACCGGAGACACCAGTCGGGTTTGAAGAGCCGGAGGCGTCATTTTGCGCATCACGGACCTGCCGACGCGTAGTGCCTGACGGAGGCCCATCAACCTGATGCACACGGCGTTGTGGCAACCAACGGCTGGAACCGGGCAGACCTGCAAACTTCTCTTCACCCAGCAGGTCACGGACCTGCGTCATATATTCGTTGACACGCTCATCGCGTTCGCGATAAATCCTGACACTCGGATCGACCAGGCGCTCGACCTCTTCGCCGGTCTGGCGTGCCGCGGTGATCTTCGCGCGGTTCATCTTTGCCTTCGGTTCGTGATCGCGGATGCTTTGATACAGACGGACCGCGATGCCATCCAACTCATCCAGCATTGCTTCCCGAATCGCAACAATCTCGTCACGGGTGGCGGAATCGATATCATCCATTCGTTCCGCCTCACGAAGCACGCGAACAGCAGGCACGGGACGGAATGCACGCGGGTAGGCGCGCTCCAGCGCGTTAGCCCGGAACTCCTCGCCGCGATCTGGCGGCAGGGCGTCGGCGATATAGTCAATGAACTGATCGTTCACATCGCGAAGCGCCACGCGTCGGCGAATCTCCGACTGCAGCCGCGAGGTATCCAGTGATGGTTCCTGAGTACGGATCGAATTGAGCATGGCTCGCTGGCTCTCCGCCAAGGCCTCGTTGCGTTGCTGCAACGCGTCGTGCAGGGCCAAGTCGTACTGTTCCATGACATTGTCGATATCCATCAAGGTGCGGTCATCCAGACGCAAATCGCGCAGCACGTGAAACAGGTTGAGCGATTCACCGGACAGCCGGCCACGATGCAGCGATTTTTCTCGCACCATCTGCCGTTGGAACGCAGGCCAGTTTTCCAGTTGCCGGCGGTTGAGAATGACCTTCACGTTTTCTTCAAAGGTGCGGCGAATCTCATCACGCTCCTGCTCCCACCGTTCGAACGGTGCCAGGACCATGCTCATGACCTGCTCGCGGTCTACGTTTTTCAGGTCGTCACGCATATCGGTGAAACGCTGCTGCGTACGAGCCCAGCCAGTGTCAAACGTGGACCGATAGTCTTCGTACAAGCTTTCCACGATCACACGCTGGCCTTCATCCAACTCCAGCGCATCTGCGAAGAGAATGATGTCCCTGTGCAGGTAGTCATGAACGCTCATTTCCGCAAAACCCGCAGCACCGGCGGGGGACTGAGCCGAAACCGGAGCCGATGCCACCAGGGCAACCGCAGTCGCCAGGGTCAAACTGCACATCGTTCGGTTCAGGAGCACTCTCAACTTCATTCCTGTCACAACGTATCTCCCATCAAGTTCCAGTAAAACACTCGGTATCGCCCAGGCACATCATGCCAGAGCGGTCGATCAGTCTTCCAACGCACGACCGGCGCGCTTATGGCAGAGAATTGCCAAATCGAGGTGATTCAGCCCCAACCACCCGCCGCCCACAGCCACGCCCGAAACACGCGCATTCAACGCACCGCCTCCTTTTGCGTGACCGTTCGCTGCTCAATGCGCTTTTCGGACTCCGTTTGGACGAACCGATCGACGAAAATACTCGGTGTGTGAATATGCTCCGCGTCCAGTTCGCCGATCTCTACCACACGCTCGACCTCAGCCACGCACACACGGCCGCTCGTTGCACACATCGGGTTGAAGTTCCGGGCTGTTTTACGATACACCAGATTCCCCGCTTTATCGGCGGTATGGGCCTTCACAAGCGCCAAATCCGCCACAATTCCTCGCTCCAGGACATACGTCTCGCCATCGAACTCCCGGACCTCCTTGCCTTCAGCCACCATCGTCCCGACGCCCGTCTTGGTGTAGAACCCCGGAATCCCCGCGCCGCCTGCACGCATCCGCTCAGCCAGCGTGCCTTGCGGGGCAAATTCCACTTCCAACTCGCCCGCCATGTACTGCCGTTCAAACTCGGCATTCTCACCGACGTACGAACTCACCATCTTCCTGATCTGCCGCGTCTGCAAGAGCAGCCCGAGGCCCCAGTCATCAACGCCAGCATTATTGGAAACCACGGTAAGCTCTTTCACCCCGCTGTCGCGTAGTGCCATGATGAGCTGCTCCGGAATACCGCATAACCCAAAACCACCCACCGCGATTGTCATGCCATCGCGGACCAGTCCTTCCAGCGCTGCAGTCGGGGAGTTGTGTTGCTTGTTCACCATGGCCGCAGTGTACCGCAAACGCGATTTTTCGGCCGCCACCCGGGAAAGCGCGTACTGGTACAGTTTGAATCCGGTGGCACAGGCGTCCCGCCTGAGGAACGTATCAACAGGCCAGAGGCCTGTTCCACTTTCAAACTGTACCAGTACCTGAAAGCGGACAGGGTGGGATTCGAACCCACGATGACCCGAAGGCCATACCGGTTTTCGAGACCGGCGCGTTCAACCGCTCCGCCACCTGTCCGTGCAGCACTGCTCAGCAGTCGCCAAGCACCACAGTGTATGCAAAACCCTAGCGCTGTGAAGCGCCAGCCCGCGCTCAAAACACGCCGAATCAACCGGCCGACCGAGCATCAGCACGTAGCCCGCCACTCCTTGACAACATTGATCTACCCCGGCTGCTGCGATTGTGCTGTTAGACCATGATGAAACAGTTTGACGTTTCACATTTTTCAGCGCGCCCAAATGCGCATCGGGCCAAACCCCCGGCACGCCCCCCCCGTTGACAACGTGATGCATAAAGCCGCGACCGGTGGTCGCGCGGGGGCGGCAATCATCGCCGGCCCGCGATGTACATCCCTCGTCACCGTGAATGCCTGGTGTTCCGCAC
>PWVT01000248.1 GCA_003562195.1 Phycisphaeraceae bacterium
AGCAACACCGAACCGATGACACTGCGAATCATGTCGCTGCGAATGGCGTGATGACTTGCTGCAGCAATGGCATACGCCCCGGCGTATTCGAGCACCAGTTGATCCTCGTTCACTGCCTCCGTTGTCGTCTGCACCGCAGCGAGCAGGTCATCGGTGAATTGCAGATGGCCAGCAGACTTCACGCCGGTGATGCGCACCAGCAATGAACGGCCGTCCTCCGAGAAAAACGCATCATCATCCTGCGGCGACAACGCATCCAGCGACAACATCTCCCGCAACCGAAGCGGGTCCCGCAGCAGTTGCCGCGACAATGAACCCGCTGCCGGCCCCGGAGCGGCGATCATCGTCTCGTTGTGGCTGATCTGTTCGCGCATGGCATCGAGCGTCAACCGCTCACGAGCGCGATCAAAGTCCGCTTCATCCACATACACAAGCATGTTCGGCACGATGACGTCGCGCACGAACTGCTGTTCGGGGTCATCGTCATCAATGCCATAGCTGATCCGCGTGATCATCGCACTGACGGCGGCATCCTCGGCGACCCGTTGCTCTAAACGCTGCGCAAATGCAAGCAGCATTGCCCGGCTTTGTGCTTGCTCAATACTTCCAGGAACGCTCGCGACCAGCAGCAGTTGATCCATCGCGCGGTAGCGGTCGGCGATGCGCTGCATGGCCGCAGCCGAGGGAGCGTCATCAGCAAGCATCGCGCTGAGTGAGACATTGGGCGTCAGCCGTACTGCGCTGATGATCGATAGGCCGCAGATCATCACCGCAGCCAGCAGAACCACGCGCGGGCGATGAATCGGCCACGACAGCCAGCCGTGCCGTGTCACGGTTGCCTCACCGCCCGAGCCGGAGGACGAAACGCTGCATCCGGAACTTCCGCGTTGATCTCCATGTCGCGCATGATGATCACGATACTGCCTTCATCCGAATCAAACGCCATGCGCATCGGCCAGAGGTGGCCATCCACATCGCGGTAGCGTTGCAACTGCAATGAAGCTTGTGCAGTGCCGGCGCTGTTGATGTATTCAAAGCGCGTCGGCGTTAAGGCCCGCCGATCAATGATGCAGCGCACAGTCGCGCCCGCAGCGTCGCGGCCAGTCACGATGTGCTCGCGCGATGTGCTGGAGACTTCCTCGGCTGTGTGAAAAAAGTCGCCACTGAGCAGCGACCACGCTGATGCGATGTGCTCGGCAGAAAGCGACGGTTGTTCATCATCATCCCCTGCGCCCATCATCAGCCACAGTCCGTCGGGTGTAAACGTGAGATCAAACGCCGCGTGGTTGAACTTCCACGCTCGCAAACGCAGATGGCTTCCGTCACGTGCTGCGATCGCCCCATCGAGCGATGCCCCGCCGCCTGCGGTTGCCTGCATGTAAATCGCGCAGCTTCCGGCCACGCTCTGCACCGCCTCACCCCGTGCGGCAAGTTCAGCCATGGCTGCATCGTGCCCAGACCATTCATAACGCGGCAGGGCCGAGCCGCATCCGCCGATGAGGGTAATCAACATACTGCACAGCAACGCAGCGACCATGCTCAGGCGCATTGCACCGCCTCACGCTGAATCTTGCCGCTGGGTGTGCGCGGCAGTGAATCCCGAATCTCATACAGCCGTGGCACCTTGTGCCGCGACAACCGCTGACGAGCGAACGCCCGCAGTTCATCAGCAGTTGGCTTCGCCTCACCATCGCGAGGGGTGATGACCGCGCACAGTCGCACCAATGTGGCGGTGACCTGTGCCGGCACAACGACGCACTCGCCGACGCAAGGGTGAGACTTCAACACGCGCTCTACTTCCAGCGGATTGACCTTCAGCCCGCCGATGTCGATCTGCAGCTTGACCCTGCCGGTAATGGTCAACTCGCCATGTTCGTTCAATCGCCCGAGATCGCCGGTGAAGAAGTACCCGTCAGTCAACGCGGGTTGCGTGTCATCGACGTAACGTTCGAGCATGGAAGGCGCAGCAATCGCGACGTGGCCTTCTTCACCCACAGCCAGGGGTTGATCAACGCGGGGGTTGTCGGCGTTGAGAATCCGAATCTCCACCCCGTTCATCGGCCTGCCGACGCTGGACGCATCGCAGTTGGGTTGTGCGGGATCGTTGTACGTCACGGAGCCGATTTCGGTGGAACCATACAGTTGGCCGATGGGAACGCCCGCTTGTCGAGCAAAGTGTTCAGCAACAGAAACGGGCAGCGGCGCACCTGCTGAGTATGCCGCCCGCAAATGCGGCGCTGCATCGCGATCCATGGATTCCGCAAGCATCTCAAACATGAACGGCGTGCCGGGATAGATCGTGATGCCGCGCTGTTGCAGTTCGGGAACGATCAGGCGTGTATCAAACGTGTCGCACACGTGCACCGTGCATCCTGCGTAAAGCGGTCCGAGCAGCGCGTTTTCCACGCCATAGGAATGACACATCGGAATCGCTGCCAACACGTGGTCATCGCGGGTGAGTCCGACAGCGTCAGCCACATTACGGGCGACGGCATCAAGCGATGCAGCCGTGCGGCGGACGATCTTCGGCGAGCCGGTCGTGCCCGAGCTTTGCAACAACATCGCCGCCTGATCGCATTGCGGCGAGAGCGTGCGATGACCTTCATCGGGCGTCGCTTCCAGCACGTTGAGCAGTGACAGGCCAAGGCCGTTGACAGCGTCAAACCGCTCAGGCAAACCGAGGTACCCGAGAGCTTTGGAACGGATCGCAGCGTCACGCAATTCCGCATCGGAAACACTCGGGTACACCGGGAAGACAGTCAGATTCGCTGCCAGGCCAGCAAGATAGCCAACGACGAACTCCGAACGGTTGTACGCACACAACACAATCACATCGCCGGGGTCAAACCGCTCCGCAAGGCGCTTCGTCCACGCAGCTACGGCTTGGTGCAACTCGGCGTAGGTCACGGCCACCGGTCCAGCGCACAGCGGCGTGACCTGCACAAACGCCGGCTGCTCGCTGCGCTGGTTCGCATGCGTGGCAAGTTGTTCAAACACACGCTGCATCGCGGGGGACCTCCGTGGAAGATGCGGGCGCGGGTGTCGGTTGTGGCGATTCATCAAACAGGGAGAAATCCTCCCGGCGCGGCGCAAGCGGGTGATACTTCTGAAGCCAGATGAAGAATTCAAAGCATTTCATCCGCCACCTTACCGCCCATGAGGGTTTGGGAAACGCGTACCCGGCAAGCAGGGCGATGGTGGCTTCGCGCATTTGAATCGGCCCCTGGCCATGCAGGAACAGCTCGCGGAACGAATGCCGGTAGTACAAGTCGATGAGTTTGAAAAAGGAACTGGAACTGCCGCGCACGAACTTGATGTACCGCTTGCGCACGCGCTTGGGACTGGCTCCGTCGCGCAGGATCGACACAATGCCTTCCGCAGCGGTCTTGCCACTCATCATCCCCATGCACACACCTGTGGAAAAGATCGGATCAATAAACGCAGCAGCATCGCCGACGAGAAAATACCCCGGCCCTGCAAACGGCTCACAGCGATAACTGAAATCCGCGCAGACATGATTTCGCTCCGGAAACACCGCATCGCGCGTGCGATTGCGCACCATCGGACAGCGTTCGATGGCCCATCGCAGCATCTGATCAGCCGGGCAATCGACCTTCCTCGCAGCGGCTGCATCCATCACCACGCCCACGCTGGTGCGCGTTTCATCAAGCGGGATCATCCAGAACCATCCCTCGCGGCACATGGCAAAGCCGGGGCTGCCCGCTTCATCGCCGTCGAGTCGAAACACGTTCTCAAAGTGGCCGAAGTACGCGACCTTCTGATGATGTTCAAGCACTTTACGGGTTTTGAGATGACGGCCGATGACGGTGCCCTGCCCGCTTGCGTCGATGAGATATCTGCCGCGAAGTTCACCATCGGACGTCTGCACCGCGACGTTGCGATCATCAAGCTGCACGATGCGCTTGACGGGCGTGTTCTCGCACACATCTGCACCGGCATCGCGTGCTGCGTCGATCAGCATGGCGTCAAACGGGGCGCGTTCGATGTTGAACGCGATATGGTTTTCATCGCCGAGCATCTGCTCAAAGCGGAAGCGGGAGGTCGGGTCCTTGTCGTGGCCCATGCCGAATTCCGCGCCGGGTTTGAACGTCTGTGGAATCGCTTCCAGCCGCTCTTTCAACCCCAGTTCACACAGCAGCTTGTAGTTGCGTGGCAGGAACGATTCGCCGATGTGAAACTTCGGGTGCTGCTCACGTTCAAGTACGAGAACATCAAAGCCCTGTCGGGCCAGCACCATGGCTGCGGTTGCCCCAGCTGGGCCGCCACCGATGATGATGACGTCATGGCGTTTGCCCGCGCTCACGCGGTGCTCCCAATCGCTGCGTGATGCAGTTGCATCGGTGCCGCGTGCCGCAGGTCGGCAATCGCTTCAATCTCCACCAGCAGTTCAGGCCTGCACAGATCAGCGCGCACCCACTGCACCTGCGCTCGCTCGAAATGTTCGCCGAGCATCGTCTCCAGGTGCCCCCGATGCTCATTATGCACGTGATACACACGCACCTCGCGCAGCAGCGACAGCCAGTACCCCAGGTCGCCGTTGACATTTTCGTTCACTTCACCGCCGGAATCATCGCGCATCGACCACGCGGTTTTTACCACGGAAGCGAGGTTGTGCAACGTCTCGCGCGTTTGCCGCTGAAGGTTGGTCAGATGCAGCGAGTTCTCGCCGCAGATGCTCGCCGTGCCGCCAATGAACAAGCGATCGTCATCGTCAGGATTCCCCGCAGGAAGTATGGTCGCGCGGGTAAAGCTCGGCGGGAACGGTCCATAGCGCTGCGAGTAGCGGTACGCCGGGATCTGCCGCGGATTCTCAACTGCGATGCCCGGCCGATCGGCTGCGAGGCAGTGGATGAACAGATCACTCCCATCATGGCCGACACCCGACGCTGTGGGAATGTCGCCGTCCAGCAGGCCGCAGTGTTTGTAACACTCCATGTACGCTGCGTGGCGGCCGGCATTGAAGACCATATACCGGTCCGTGCGCTCGTCGAACGCTTCATTGATCGACGGGATGTAATTCCACAATCGCACCGGATGGGTTGGGCCTTCGTTCAGTACCGGCCGAAGCGCGCGGTAGGCCTCGACTGTCGCGCGCTGAAGGTCCAGCGGCTGCATCTTGACCGCATCTGCAATTCGCATACTGATGCACTGAAATGCCCCTGACCGCAGCACAACTCCGCTCAGACCAACCGCGTTGCACGAGAACGGGTGCACCGTGGACGGACCCATAAGTCGCTCCACCCATGGCGGAGGGCTCAGCCACCGGCCGGAACCGCCGCTTTGGACCCACGATGCGCTGCAATGCATAGCAAAATAGTAACGGTACCCTACCTTGAGGGCAATTGCACATTCACCGCAGCGACCGTCCCACTGTAATCACTGCACAGAACAGCAACACGCGCCGGCTGCTCCAGACCCGATGCGCCGGGTTGCACAGGCGTCTCAACGTTCAAATCATCCATTGCGCCGATCAGACGCGGCATGCGACGCGAGAGAACCACTGACACCAATGCCGCCAGTGGCGTGACAGCAAACATCTCCGGAACGTGGCCATAAATCGCGCTGAGCGTCGATTGGTCGTCGCCGCCGAGCATCGCACGCGCCTCCAGACGGTCGATCCATGTGTTATTCGCTGAACTGATGACGTGACTCGGCCGACCGAGCGTGTCCATCACGCGCTCGATGCCTCGGCCGAGTTGATCGCGACTTCGCGACCGAACACTGCACGATCCGGCGATCGTGCCCAGCACCCGGGCGCCGCGCTTGCTCGCCGCGTCGCGGCTCTCCAGGATCAACACCACCGCCCCGGCCCCGGTCACAAAACCGTCGCCGTCGCCAAACGGCTTCGCTGCGCGGGATTGATCCGCATGGCACAAACCGCACGCCCCATACGCCCGGTTGATCAATTCGCCGTACTCCTCTGCCGCGCCCACTATGGCGCGTTCGCACGCGCCGGAAGCAATGCGCTGCGTCGCCATGTGCAGTGCATCAAAGCCGGCTGTGCGCGAGCCGATCACCGTTTGTGAACAACCTCGCAGGTTCAGCATCAAACTCAACTGTGCGCTGGCGACGTTCGGCACTCCCTCAGCGAACAGCATCGGATTTGCTGCGTCAATCCCTTCCTCCACCACCTGCCGGTAATACTGATCGGTGAAATCCACCGTCCCTTGCATCGAACCAAGAAACGCACAGCTCTGTTCGATCAACGTTGCATGCTGCTCACCTTCAAGGCCCGCATCGCGCAGCGCGACATTGGTCGCAGCGAGCAGGTATTTCACATACGCGCTGAATCGCCGCAGTCGCCGCGCATTGGTGAACAGCGGCAACAACGCCGCTTCATCAATGGCGCCACCGAGATCAAGTCCGCAGTTGCCAACATCGCTCAAGCGCTTAATGAAGGCATCGTTGCCGACACACCCCGGCACGATCACCCCGACGCCGGTGATGCACACCTCATGGCTGGGGTCACGCTTACCCGTGAGGTTAGCCGGCTGTTGCAACGCATCAGCCCGGCCGAGGATCACACACCCGTTTGCACCGCCAAAGCCCAGCGACAGGTTCATGGTGTAGCTGATCGTCGCTTCACGCTGTGAGCCGGTCACAAGATCAAGCCCGTCAAACTCAACATCATCGGCCTGCACGTTCGCCACCGGCGGCACGCTTGATTCGTGCATGCTCATCATGCTCAGGATCAGTTCCACCGCGCCGGCCCCGCCGAGCGTGTGGCCGAGGTGACTCTTGAACGCCGTCACCGGCAACCGGGCCAGCCGCTCGCCGAACACGTGCTGATATGCCGCAAACTCCGCAGCGTCATTGTTGGGCGTGGCGGTGGCGTGTGCAGCGATCATGTCAATCGCGCTTGCTTCAAGGCCGGCATCGCGCAGTGCCGCGTGCATCGCCTGAGCGGCGCCGCTGCCTTCGGGGTGCGGCTTGGTGAGATGGTGCGCATCGGAGCTTTCACCAAACCCCGCCACCTGCGCCAGCGGCTTCACGCCGCGCTTGCGCGCATCGCCCGCACGTTCCAGCACCACGATGCCGCTGCCCTCGCCCAGCTTCATGCCTTGACGGTGTTTGGAAAAGGGCAACGGCGGACCCTCGGTAATCAGCCGCAGACTGTTGAACCCCGCGTACACATATTCGCTCACCGGGTCGTAGCCGCCTGCAATGACGACATCCAGTTCACCTCGGCGAAGGAGCGTCATCCCCATCGCGATGGCGGACAAGCCCGAAGCGCACGCAGCGCATGTCGTCATGCCCGGTCCGTCAATGGCCAGCCCGTCCAACGCGCGTTCCAGCGTGTTGGCTGCGAGAAATTGATGGAGTGAAGCGTGATCATCACTTCTGAGGTACTTGCCGCCGGCACGCATCCCCGCGAGCGTCGTTCCCAATACCACGCCCACGCGGCTCGGATCATCCCACGGTGCATCCGTGAATCCTGCCTCACGCAGTGCCTCGCGGATCGCTCGCCGCAGATACCGCACTTCGCGCGGTTGATCTGCATCGTGCTCAGTTCCAAGCGGCGGCGACTGCCCGCCATCGCGTTGCGCGGCGGGTTGTTCCAACTCCGTCAGTGGACCGATGCCGCACCGCCCTTGGCGCACGGCCTCGAACACCTCGCGGCGATTCAAACCCAGGCAACTGTTCAAGCCCGCGCCGGTGATGACGATTGGTTCGGCAAAGCCGCTCATTGATGTCCTTCCGTTTCAATGTCCTCATAAAACGCCCGCTGCACACGCAGCCATTGATCCGGAAATCTCTTGACATACCGCTCAATCGTCCCAGCCATCTGCACCAGCGCCGGGTGCGGCTCGCCTTTGCGAAGCGCGATCGGCTCAGGGTCGATCGGCTCTTCCAGATAGATACGTACACGACCATCCGCCTCGCGGATCGAGAAAATCGGCACGATCGGCGCGCCGGTCGCCAACGCCAGCTTGATCGGCCCGGGTGGGAACATCATGTGGCCGCCACAAAACGGCAAACGCTCGCCCGCCTGATCGGGCATCACGCGATCACCCTGGAGCAGCACCACGTGGTCCTGCTCCAGCGCATCACGCAGCCCCATCCACACATGCAGCCCGTCGCTGACCGTCGCCTCCGTCACGCCCAGCCGCTCGTGTTGCAACCGCCGCAACCGTTCAAACCTCGGCATCGGGTCACGGCGAAACACCACATGCACGTGCTGCTCAATCTGCCGCAACGACGCCATGCCGATTTCAAACGACCCAAGGTGCGCCGTTACGAGTATCGCTCCGCGACCTCGCTGACGCGCCTTGTCATACCGCTCCCGACCTTCGACGCCCGCGATCTGCGCATCAAGCTGCGCATCGCTCATTCGCGGCGTGCGGCCAAGCTCATATATGAACTGGTAGAAGTTTGACAGCACGAGTTTGCAGTGGGCTCGCAGTTGCCGGTCACTTGTACCTTCGCCGAGCAAACGCCGGGCATTGAGCATCAGGTTGCGACGCATCACCCGCGCGCCGTGCCAGGTGAACCAAAGGAAAAACGGCCGTGCGCGCAACACAAGGCCCGGCCACTTCTCCAACCCGGTCAGCATCAGGTAGCCGACCCAGAAATACGCAGCATTGCGGCGAAGACGCTCCCACCAATGCAGCTTTTCATTCGGCGATTCAGCACGCAGATGCGTCGTGCGTACCGAAGCTGCGCGACTCATCGTCCACTCCCGGAATCCCTCGACGACGAATCAGACTGACTATTGCGACCACGGACATCTTCCAGCGGCCGCACGGTGCGCGTGCCTGCGGGCACCTGAAGCTCAAGCGCTTCGCCGTCAATGCCGGTGTTCACACGATGACGGTCAAAGACGATGACGGTACGTTCCTCATCAATGTCCGTCATCTCCATGCGAAGCAGGTACCCGTGCTGCTCATCCAGCGCAACACGAACCTGCTGCACGTGCTCGGCAAGTTCCTTGCTGCGTGGTGTAAGATGCAGCGACACGTGCGGCCGGTCAATGTCATCACGCGGATCATCGCGGGTGATGTGAAAGTGCTCGCGCAATGTGCTCAGCCGGGGCAGCGGCGATGCTGCGAGCTGGCCCAGGCGATCATCCAGCGCGTACACCTCCAGCGTGTTGTGATCGGGGTAGTGAATCTTCAACACCGATTCATCCATTAACATGCTGCTCGCAGCAGGCGTGCGCGTGTCCCATCGAAGCTGCTGACCAGCGACGCGCACCGTGCCGGCGGACACAATCGGCTCACGCAGCAGCACGGTGTGCTTGCGCTGCTCGAAGCGGGCGGTGAGATCATCGATCTTCTCAATGCGCCCATCAAGCTGCTCCAGCATCTCGGTCAGCGCAGCATCATCATCGCCAGCCGCCGCCACACCGACCGCCAGCAACAGCACGACCACCAGCATCGCCCGGCACACATTCATGACTTCTCTCCCTCACCGGCTGCGACCACGAGTGTGCCCCTGGCAACTATCTCGTCATCCACTTCCGCGCCAACTTCACATTGACATAATCCGCCCAGTGCCCGGTTGACAGTCGCGTGAAGCACGACCTCAGCCGGCGGGGTCACCGCAGCGAAAAAGCGCAGGTCGATCTGGGCGAGTCGTCCCTCGACCGGGACGGTGGATTCATCAGGAGCGAGGCCGACGACGCCGGCCAGTTGAGCCAGCGCTTCGCCGATGAGCACGCCCGGCACCAGCGGCCGTTGCGGGAAGTGCCCTTTGAGAAAGTCCTCCTCGCCGGTGACGACCCAGACCGCCCTGCCGCTTTCACCAGCGTTGAACTGTTCCAGCCGGGAGATGAATCGAAACGGCGGTTGGTGCGGCAGGCGCGCAAGGATGTCGGGTCGAACCTCGACCATGCAGCTTATTCCCGCGCCTTGTCGATGTATGCAGCCAGCGTGCCAACGGTTTCAAAGGCATCGCGGCCGACTTCTTCATTGGGGATCTTGATGCCGAAGCGCTTCTCGATACTGGTGACGAGCAGCAGGATGTCCAGCGAATCCAGGTCGTGATCGCCTTCCATGAGGGGCATGTCCTCCTCGATGACCGCATCCGGGCCGAGCTTGAGGTCCACGCGCAGGATCCCCGCAAGGGTTTGCAGTGTGCTGCTCTGGTCGTCAGTCGTATTCACGTTCGCCATAACGAGAGCATCGTAGCAAATCGTGCAAACCCGCCGCAACCACGCCGTTCGGTGGTGCTGCGAAGTTGGGTGGCGGGGTCTTCCGTGGTGTTTCGTGGCGTTTCCGTTGTTGGGTGCCGGGGGGACTCCCTCTCCCTGCCCTGGGGAGAGGCCGGGGTGAGGGCAACGCAAACCGCCTCAATGACCTTTGCTCGGCACTCTATCTCGCGAGCGCAACCAGTGAACCGCATTCAATACCGCGATCGTCAGCATCATGCAGATAATCGCCCAGCCGAACCACGTTGACCAGTGAGGGATTGACCAACCAACCGGTTGATTCTGAGCATAATTCTGTATGTACCAGACGACCTGAGCGACGTTGCCGATCAAAATGAGACAACTGAACACGGCGGCGCTCAACAGCATCATCCAGATGTAACGCGGCTAACGGACTGGATCCGAAGAGGCGCTCAACGCGACCGGTGACCCAGGCCGACCACACTCCGGACATGTGCCCGTTGCTTCGCCACGATAGCCACATTCATCACACTGCCTATGAACTTGCCCCGCTCGCACCAGCGCCAGCCACACCCACCGGACAAACGGAAGTAAGGCGATGGCAAGGAGCGCTCCTACGGCCAGACCAAGCGGCATGATGCGCCACGTCCTCCACGATCGAGTTTCAGTGAATCTCCACCGGAATTCGATCCACGGAATCACACCCACTGAGACAATTGTTTCAGAGTCGATAAATCGAATCGGTGGATCAGCATGGTGGTCGGGGCTCTGCGCAACGAACTTTGTGTGAGTCAACCAGAAACTCGTCACGGTAAGCCAAATCGCTACAAGACTGATGCCGTACCAGAACTTTCGCGAGCGAACGAGCACAACGGCTACTCCTTCTTCGTACAGATCGGTAGTCTATAAATATCCTGTCGGAGATGCCTCGCAAAGCAATTCGCCGCGAAGCCAGATTCGCCGATCGCACCTCGCCGCCCCACGACATGGTGAACCATGCCCTACGACACTGTGTACACTTGTTCAGAGACTCATTAGTTCAAGGATACGTATTCACGCCGGAGTATTGATGATGATTCGTAGCGTTGCCCCGTTGTTGATGATGATCTTCTTGAGTACCGATGTTGAGCGGGCGAGAGTTGTTTCTGATTATGTTCAACCAAGAGTCAGTTACGCAAATATTGCCGTCGCCAACGCGGCTTTGACGACGACGGATGTCGAGCGCTGGGTTACGTTTCTCAATGCATCGGACGCCCAGGCGCATCATATGCAGTTGAAATACGCGGCTTTTGTTCAAAGTCACAATGCGTTGCTTGATCGTGAGGCGCCGAGACTTCTGGCTGCATCGGCGGAGCTCAGTGAAGCGATTCAACAGGAGGGCTTCACCACCGCCCTCCCAGCAAAGCTTGACTCACAACGGCAACGAAGCACTCAATTGCGACGCCAACTCAAGCTGGCGGAGCAGGAGTACATCAATTCGATCGAGCCCGTCATGACCGAGGAACAAGCAGTTCTGCTTCCAACGCTGCACAACGAGGCAATCCGACGACAGACGCGAACTCGCTCGAGCGAAGTCCGATGGGTGGATGTTGAACTAAGCAGAATCTGGGAGAAAGTAAATCACGATACGATGACACCGGAGGAACTCCGTGGCACCAGAACGATGCTGCAGGAATACGAGAACGCCATGACGCCACTGTTTCGCCGGTTGTCTGACATTCAGTGGGACCTGCCAACTCGGATCAGCACACTTGTCGCAGACATGCAGGCGGAGGTCATCTCATCGGATGAATTCCAAGTGCGACAAGACCGAGTCCGCGCGGTGTACCTGCGGTCGCTTCAACGCATCAGCAATCTGAATAAAACCACAGTGCGACTGATCACTGACACTCTTGCGGATGAAGTTGCGGATGACTTTTTGCAATACGCAAACGCTGCAGCATTTCCGGAGCTATACCCCGATCGCGCCGCGATACACCATGTATATGAAGCAGTCATTCATGATGACGCACTGGGGGAAGACCTACAACACGCAGCGGCAGCACTCTTTGACGACTACAGTGCCCAATACGATCAAATGAACCGTACATTGCAGGAGTTCTGCATCTCTTGGGGCGAGCAATCGGCCATGGGGCGCGACGGATATCAGGCGCAGCTCTTTCCCGAAGCGCTTGCACCGAAACTTCGCGATCGCCGCGAACTGTCAGAACAGTGGCTGGAACGACTTACGGCTATCGTTGGAGAGGACATCGTAGAGTCGCACCAGTTTGGCTTTGAGGAGTAGCCGGGGTGCCGCACAACCGACGTTGAAGCACTCCCAGACACCTACCGCGCACCCACGCGGCTTCGCTGCGACGCTCCGCGTCGTCGCGCGAAGCCCACGGCACCCATTGATGGGCCAACTCACCGCTGGCGGTGGTGCCTCTGCCACTCCACGCGCTTGCGATC
>PWVT01000293.1 GCA_003562195.1 Phycisphaeraceae bacterium
GCGGCCGAGGCCAAGCGCGTCGGTCGCATCGGCAAATTGCGGCTGAATGGTGGCGATCGACAGAGCGACAAGTTCGAACATGGTTAAAGGATATGGGCAGCAAGGAGTCACAGGGGCCAGACCCAGAGAATCATTGGCGTCGCAACGAGGACGACGATGACCTCAAGTGGCAGCCCGAGCCGCCAGTAATCGCCGAAGCGATACCCACCCGGGCCCATCACCAATGTGTTGGACTGGTGGCCGATGGGCGTGAGAAACGCACATGAAGCACCGATGGCAACAGCCATGAGAAACGGATCAGCTGATGCGTTGAGTCCTGCTGCAAGACTGATCCCGATCGGCGCCATGAGCACTGCTGCTGCTGCGTTGTTGATGACATCTGACAGAAACATCGTGGCAACCATCAGCAGGATCAGCACAATCACAGGAGAGACGAAGTTGCCCATGCCCAGTAGCGAAGAGGCGATCATGTCAGCGCCGCCGGTGGTTTCCATGGCGATACCGACGGGGATCATGGCTGCAAGCAGAACGATGATCGACCAATCGATCGCGTCGTACGCACCTCGTAGTGTGACCAATCCGCCAGCAACCATCACCAGAGCCGCTGCTGCAAAGGCAATTTGAACTTCCAGGAGTCCAACTGCTGCCAGTGACAGCGCTGTCAGGAATATCGCCAGAGCAGGCAGAACGCGTCTGGGCTTGCCGATTTTCAATTCACGATCAGCAAGCGGCAGGCAGCCGAGTGTTGCAAGCGATTCGGTCATCGTGGCTTCATCGACCTGCATCAACAGGACATCGCCGGGCTGGAAACGAACCTTCCGCAGCGGTGGCTTGAGACGTTGGCCCTGGCGGGCCGCGGCGAGCAGATTGATGCCGTGCCTGCGACGAAGCTGCATGTGCTGGACGGAGCGATTTACCATGGCTGAACCGGGCGAAACGACCGCTTCGATCACCTTGACCTGTTCGGAACTGACCGTGTGCTCAAGACTGCGCTCCGAGCCAGCCAGTAGCAATCCGGTGGCGTCGAGCATCGCCTGTGACGATTCGGGGTCGATCTCGATGGTCAGGATGTCTCCAATACGCAGGAGCTCCGAACCTGACGGCGCGAGGATTCGTTGGCCGTTTCGTTGTACGCCGGCAACGATCACCTCGCCGTCCGTGGCCTTGTTGAGATCCATGATCGTCTTGCCAACAGCATTGGATTTCTCCGGCACTTCCACCTCAACGAGATACTCGGAGATGTCAAATAGTTCCTCTGGCGAGGTTTGGGCCTGACGTTGAGGAATGAGCCAATGTCCAGCGATGGCGATGAACGCGACACCGGCTGCAGCTACAGCCAGGCCGACCGGTAGGAAATCGAACATCCGAAACGGTTCGCCTGAAACTTCGGTTCGAAACGTGGCAATGATGATGTTTGGTGGTGTTCCAATCAGTGTGAGCAGCCCGCCGAGAAGAGAGCCGAATGCCAGCGGCATCAGCAGCAGTGACGGCGAGGTTCCCGCCTTGCGCGCCATCGTGATCGCCACCGGCATGAACAGGGCCATCGCGCCAATGTTGTTCATGAATCCTGAGCAGATGGCGACCAGACCGGTCAGTGCTGCCACTTGCAATCCCGGTCGGCTACTCATCGCCGATAGCCAGCGAACCAAGGGGTTGATCACACCTGCGTTGACCAACCCGCGACTGATCACCAGCACCGCAGCAACGGTGATCACTGCCGGATGGCCGAAGCCGCTGAACGCCTCGGGAGAAGGAATAATCCCCGCGATGGTCAACACAAGCAGGGCGAGAAGGGCGACCACGTCATATCGCCACCATCCGCCAATGAATAACACCAGTGCTACACCAAGCACGCCGAAGACGATCCACGTGTCCCACGCTTCGATCATGGCTGTGTCACGATACCACGGCTGTGCTGGTCATGCCCATTGAGGGCGCAGACGGCGCAATGAAAAGCCCCGGCACAGCCGGGGCTGGAATTGCCATCCACAGAGACGCTTTGTTAGCTGATTTGGATTTTTCGCGGCTTGACTTCTGCCCGCTTGGGTAACGTCAGATGTAGCACGCCATCTTCCAGCCGGGCTTGGACGCCCTCATCATCAATGCTGGTCGGCAATGTAAAGGTCCGCTGGTAACGGGCAAAACGACGTTCAGTGAGCAGGTGATTGCGTCCAGTGTCGACATTGCCATTGGCTTCACTTTTGCCACTCGTGTTGTCCACTTGTTGCCGTCGCTGGGCGGTAATGGCCAGGGTGCCTTGCTCAAGCGTGATTTCCACCTCATCTCGCTTGAAGCCGGGCATTTCAGCTTCGACGTGCAAGGCGTCTTCGGTCTCCCAGATGTTCATCGGATAGCTGACGCTCGGGGTGGATGAACCGTTGCCATCGCTCCAGAACTGGTTCATCATGCGACCGAACTCGCGATCGACCCAGTCAATCGGGCTGGTGGTTGTTGGGACACGGGAATATCGGTTGGTCAAGACTGGAAACATACGACTCACTCCTTTCAAAAAAACAAGACGCACATCTCAATGCCGCCAACGCGGCGAACGTTTCAGTTACTGAGCGATCTTGCAATGCCCGTGCCAAGAAGCAACGCGCTGTCTCAGTGCGTTTTTCGATGTCTCTCCGGTGCGAATCGTGCAAACTCGACAGCAACCATCTTGGATTCGCTGTCAAAATGACAGCGACCTACACTGTCGCCGTGGAACACGCAGACGTGGTGATTATCGGTGCGGGAGCGGCGGGGTTGATGACGGCGATCGCGGCTGGCCGCTGTGCACCTACTCGAAAAGTCATTCTTCTCGATGGAGCGCGAACGATTGGGGCGAAGATCCTTGTCGCTGGTGGTGGTCGATGTAACGTCACACATCACATCGTCGATCCTCGCGCTTACAACGGTTTTACACCAAATGCGATCCGTAAGGTGCTCAAGCAGTTTAATGTGGCACAGACCATCGCTTTTTTTGCGGCGTTGGGTGTTGAGCTGAAACCTGAGGAAACCGGGAAGCTCTTCCCGGTGACGGATTCAGCAAAAACGGTGCTCAATGCACTACTCGGTGCGGTTTGCGATGCAGGTGTTGAGCTTCGCCATCCGTACCGGGTCGAGACAGTGGACCGCACAGCCGATGGATTCATTGTTGCTGGCGCATGGGGAGCAATCATCGCGAGGCGGGTGGTGCTGGCCACCGGAGGAAAAAGTATGCCAAAGACCGGATCAGATGGACACGGCTATGCCATTGCTCGCTCACTTGGCCACACGGTCACGCCGCGTGTTTTTCCCGCGTTGGTGCCGCTCACACTGCCACCAGAGCACTTCATCTGCTCGCTTTCCGGCATTTCGCTTCC
>PWVT01000079.1 GCA_003562195.1 Phycisphaeraceae bacterium
GAACGTCAGCGCGATAATGACGACAAGATCCTGCACCAGGAAGATGCCCACTGCGATGCGGCCGTACAGAGAGGAAAGCTCCTTCTTCTGATCCAGCAGCTTCACGACGACCACTGTGCTGCTGAACGTCAAAGCCGTCGCGATGAAGATCGACTCCATCACCGAGAATTGCAGTACGAACGAGATGACGAAGCCGATCACCGCGGTAAACACGACCTGCCCGATCCCCGCCAGCACCGCCACCTTGCCGACATCGCGAATCTTTGCAATGCTCAGTTCCAACCCCACGAGAAACAGCAGCAATACGATGCCGACTTCCGCAACAACGCCAATCGCGCCGTGCGCGACTTCGCCATCGTCCATAGGTTCGATCTCAGGAGCAAAAATCCCCAGGATCGGCGCGACGGCCAGTCCCGTCACGATGTACAGCACGATCGTCGGCACGTTCAGCCGTCGAGCCAGCAGCACGACGATCGCCGCTGCGACGATCATCACACCGATACTCTGAAGCAGCGCGATCTCACCCATGGCCGGCCACTCGGTCGCCCGTCATCCTGCCTTGCACATTCGCCTCGCTGCCTTGCGTCATAGAGCAACACGATAGCCGACAATTCCCCGTCCTGCCCTCGCGACCGCTATCGCTGGGAACTCACCGCAGCATGGTGCGCCAACACAATGCGAATGGCATCAAACGGCACCTGCTCATCCAGATGCTCAAAGATCGGCCGCAACCGATCCGCCGCCAGATGCGTCGCCGCTTCGACCACCCGTTCGTACACCGCGTCCGGCACCCACGGCTGCACACTCTCAGGATGCTGCGACTCGATAAACTCCACCAAATACCCCGTCAGCGTGCTGCGGGCCCGGCCGGTGGCGGACATCACCTGCTCAATCGTCGCGCCCTCCGCGAACATGCGCATGGCCGTCTCCTTCTGCGGGTTCGGCCGGTTGCTGCGCGGCCGGACGATCACCTCCACCTGCTCATCCGTACTCAGCTCATGCTCCTGGCAATATTCGTCGATCGCCTCCACAAACTGCGGCCCAAGATCCTCCAGCTTCTTCGCGCCAACGCCCTGCACATGGCTCATCTTCTCGAGCAGCGTCGGCCGCACCCGCGCCAACTCGCGCAACACCGCATCGCTGAAAATGACATACGCCGGCACGCTGCGCTGCAGCGCGATCTCCCGCCGCAATTCTCGCAGATGCTCGAACAACCCCTTGTCCACCCCTTCCCATGCATGCTCCGCTGCCTTTGTCGTATGCACCGGCGCGGAGCCCGGCTCGACCAGCTTCACCTCGCGTTCGCCTCGCAAGACCGCCAGCGCGCCATCCGTCAGTTGCAGCACCGGCTTGTCGCCGGGCGTGCGCTGGAGCAAACCCTGATCGACCAGTTGATAGATGATGTTGGCGATGGACTTTTCGTTTTGATCCTTGAGCAGGCCGTAAGTGCTGAGCGTCTCGTGGCCGCGCTGGCGGACTTTCTCCGTGTTCGCGCCGCGCAGCACTTCGCCGACGTACCCCACGCCGAAGCTCTGCCCCAACCGATACACACACGAAAGCACCTTCTGCGCGACAGTGGTCGCGTCCTTCATCCCCTCGACTTCCCCCAGACACACATCGCACGCCCCGCAGTTGTCCTGCTCGTACTCCTGACCGAAGTACCGCGACAGCGCATGGTGGCGACATTCCAACGTGCTGCACAAACCGGACATATGCTCGAGCAACTCGAACTGCGCTTTGAGCGAATCCTCCGGCATGTTCGCCCGCTCGGCGCTCATCGTCATGATCCGCTGCCACGACATCACATCGCCACCGGAATACAACAACACGCACTCGGCCTCCAGACCATCGCGGCCGGCCCGGCCGGTCTCCTGCTGATAATGCTCGATGGTCTTGGGCATGGACGCATGCACGATGCAGCGCACGTTCGACCGGTCGATGCCCATGCCGAACGCAACCGTCGCCGCGACGACATCGAGCTGCTCGGAAGCAAACGCATCCTGCACGCGCGTGCGATCGTGTTTTTCCATCCCTGCGTGGTATGCCGCTGCAATGACGCCGTTGGCGGTGAGGAACTCCGCCATGGCTTCGGTATCCTTGCGGGTGATGCAATAGATGATGCACGCTTCCTTGTCGTGTCGCCGCACGACCTCCAGCGTCTGGCGGTACATATCCACCCGCGGCAGAATGCGATACACCAGGTTCGGCCGATCGAACGTGCCGACGATCACACGCGGCTGGCGCAGGCCCAACTGCTCGACGATATCCCCCTGCACGCGCTTCGTTGCCGTGGCGGTGTACGCGTGAATGCTTGCATTGGGAAAGTGCTGCTTCAGCTCCGCCAGCCGCCGATACTCCAGCCGAAAATCGTGCCCCCACTGGCTGATGCAGTGCGCTTCGTCGATTGAAATCGCCTGCACGTTCTGCGACTTGAGATACTCCAGAAACCGCGGCGAAAGCAACCGCTCCGGCGAGACGAACAACAACCGGAACTTGTTCTCGCGCATGCCCATGCGCAGCTCGTCGCGTTCGCGCGGTGTGAGGTTGCTGTGCACCGCCGCCGCCGGGTAGCCGTTCTGACGCAGGCCATCGACCTGGTCCTTCATCAGCGCGATCAACGGCGACACCACCACATCCATCCGATCCGCCACCACGGGTGGCACCTGGTAACACAGCGACTTGCCCCCGCCCGTCGGCAGCACCACCAGCGAATCGCGCTGATCGATTCCCGCAGAAATTGCCTGCAATTGCAACGGCCGCAGCTCGGAAAACCCCCAAAATTGCTCGACCACACCCAAAATCGCCGCCTTCGCGTCGGAATCCGGCAGCGTTGTCACGGGCGAATCGGCCATGGCAGCAGCGTAAAGAGCAATTCAGCAGGCGTAAAGTTTCACAAAGAGCTCACGAGTGTACCTGACGCAAATGGGTTGTATTTCAACGAGCAGAGCATCCAATTCCAGACGCACCACCAACCCGACAGCGCCGCACCGAACCACCGTACTGCCTGATATTTGTACGGTATCCACTTGGGTAGTATGCCACGAAACCGCGTCAACGCAAGCGGTCAGGCACGTTTCTTCCCCACCCACCCCCACATCCCCACACCACACGCACACAGCCGCGTGGCGGAAGCCCGCGGGGAACATCGTTCGCATTCTCTGTCGATGCTGCGCTGACCCCCGCGGCTCTTGCAGCATCATCGTTCAATCGAAATGGAGAATGGCCGAACGACAGTTTGCGACAGCCGATCAATAGTCGAAGGCACCGCATCACCAACGCCGCTCATTCGGATCGCGACCCAGAGGTCATCTGTATCTTCAAGCGTTACAGGCACCAACGCAA
>PWVT01000114.1 GCA_003562195.1 Phycisphaeraceae bacterium
CCGCCGTATTCGTGGTAGTCGTGATCAGCATAAATTTTCTTGAAGATTGGCCCAAGGCGCATCGCCAATTCCGGGTCCATCGACTTCACCTCGCGGCTAATAGCTCTGAAGATGCCGTCGGACAGTCCTTCAGCAAGTTTGATCATCACGTTCCCGACAACGCCGTCAGTGACAACGACATCCGCTTCGCCATCAAAGACCGCCCTACCTTCAATGTATCCAGTGAAGTTCACATCCGCCGAATTGCGAAGCAACTCGCGGGCGAGTTTCATGTCGGCAGTGCCCTTCTGTTCTTCGCCACCGACATTCATCAACGCGACACGAGGGTTCTCTATGCCCAGTACCTTGCGAGCATACACGTCTCCCATGATGCCGTACTGCGCCAGATGGTGGGGCTTTGGCTCGATGTTCGCACCAACATCGATGATGACCACTGGACCCGAAAACGTCGGGACGACCACGGAAATCCCTGGCCGATGCACATGAGGCAACCGGCGCATGAACATCTGCGCAGCGGTGACCTTGGCACCAGTGTTGCCGGCTGAAATGCACGCATCGAGCGGGTTCTTCACCTTGCGACTGCACATTTTTGCCAGCACAGTGATGGAGGAGTTCTGCTTGGTGCGGACTGCATCCACTGGGGATTCGTTCATCCCAATGACTTCTGTGGTCGGTACGACGGTCACACAGCCAGGACGACCCTCACAGGCATCCAGGCGTGCATTGATTACGGTCTCGTCGCCGACGAGCACCAGTTCATCGTCGCCAGACAGATGCTCGATCGCCGCGAAAGCGCCGTCAAGAATCGCGTCCGGGGCGTTGTCGCCGCCCATAACATCGACGCCGATCCGCATGGATCACTCGTCCTCTGCCTTGATTTGAAGCCCGGGGCGGACGTATCCGCATGCAACACAGGCCGCGTGGGGCCGCTTGGCAGCACCGCAATTCGGGCAAAGGACGGTGTGCCCGCGCTTCATAGCAAGGTGAGAGCGGCGCTTCCGTTTACGGCTTGGGGATGTTCGAAATGCTGGGACTGGCATGGATCAACTCACAATCGATCGAGAAGGGACAGAACAGTATCGTAAAGTCACCGGAGAAAATGTCAATTCCGGCATCGCACAGAAATTCATCCTACACAACGTGTCAGAGCAGGTGCAACAGGCCAAGCCAGTCGGTGATTCGCAACCAATCGCCAAATAGGAACTCAATTCGCTGGGTCAACAGCGTAATACGACCCATTACGGTGTAGGCAAATCCAGCACCGAAAGTGATCATCAGCACCCAAATGCCCACACGAGCAGTCTGTCCGACGACTCCTTTGTGCTCAATCGAGAAGAAGAAGTACGTCAAGCAGGCAAGCACGCCCAACACCACAGCCAGATTTCGTACTGACATGCCGAAATCCAATGCCCCGTCTTCTCGAACCACCAATGGCAAGATCGTCGCCTGAATCTGGATGGCAAAGTCTGCCTCCAAGTGGGCGATCAGGCGGAACCCTGCAGTAATCCCGATGATGAATGCCAGTGGCCAACGCGCGATCCAGCCACCCACCGGCGAAAGACGCCAAAGAAGCATGATTCCCAGCGCCAGCACCACCAGGTAGAACAGATTGGTCTGCTCGGCATGTTCGGGAATGATGTGGCGGGCAACAAAACTGGGAAACAGTTTGCCGATGAGGTTCGGCATGACCATCGTCCAGAAGCCGACGACCATCCCATACGCTGCGGAGACCCCCACCACCAACGCTTCGGTGAACTTATACAGCGGGTTGTCGCGATACAGGAAGGAGAAGACAAACAGCGTACAAATCGCGGCAAACCACAACCCGAAGGTGCGCGACCAACTCAAGTAGACCGTTTCCTCATCAGCTCGCGTAGCCGGAGCAGAGCGTTGAATGCCCCAAGTTCTCGCTGGCGTCAATTGATCAGTATCGACTTCCTGCAGATCATCCGGAACTGGGTGGATCCAACGTTCACGCTCCTCACTCCACTGCGGGGTCGGACGACCGAACGGTTCAACCCATGCCCCAGGAATTGTCTCACCGTCTTCATCGATGGTCTGCGGACGCCAACTCGCATCACGCTTGCTGTACACGTCAATCTCACGCGTAATCTCGACGTGTTGCACACCAGGCGTCAGTTCAAGCGCAAAGGTGCTGAACAGCACCCAGCCCCCCAACAGGATCAACAGAACTCCGCAAACGATGCCGATGCCAAATCGTTCGTTGTTCACTGTCGGCCTCCTCGGCGTCGCTCAATAAAAAAGATCACATTGCCAAGCACGATAAGCAGGAGCATCAAAATGTGGGCTGAGAGTTGCGGCCCCATGCGAGTCAATGCTTCCTGGAAATCCGTGTGGCCGTAGTTGAGATAGTTCGTCGGGTATTCGCGATCCTCGCAACCGTCGTCCAGCGTTGCGCTGCGAATTGCTGCAGCATCGAGGTTCAAGGCATCAGCAATGGCCTGGATCTCAGTTGATGGCAGACAGTTGATGTGACCGGTCAACATACGACTGAAATGAGCCGTTGAAAGCCCGACCTCGCTGGCGACATCCGAGATCACCGTATCGCGATCACGGTCGTCGGTGACCATCGCGTCGATTGATTCGTTGAGCAGTGCCGGTAACGCTTCACCCGCTGTGCCATACCTCGCAGCAAGTGCGGCTTCGTATTCAGCAGCCCCCTTGATTGCGGGCAACATGCCGATGAGCTGTTGCGGGTAGTAAGGATACTGCGGCGGAGCGCTCACGCCGGTGACGCCAGCAACCAATTCGATCTCCGGATATGGCGTGCCGGCGTACTGCACCCACTCTTTGGTGCCGGGATAGCCGGCCCCAACGCTGATCGTAAGATCCATATCCTGCAGACTTGTGACACCGCGGGCAATGTCCCAAAGGCCGAAAGGACGGTTAGACTGATCTGTGGGAAACAGCTTGACCAGATCGGTCGCGATGAGCTTGATCGCTGCTTCCTGCCCCGCGCCATAGCCGAGGTTCAGGTAGTTCTCGCCATAGACATACTCACCTGCAAACTCCGTCTCCAGAATCTGCATGGCGTCATCGATCATTGGCACACCGGTTGGCCAGAGTGTGATGTAAAAGAGCTGATGACCTCGCAAGGCGCAGTGCCGCGTGAATGCATTGTTCATCGGCCCGAGTTCGGGCTTGCTTGCAGGATCGTAATCCAGAGATATGAACACACGTGACCCCTCAGGAAGACTTTCGATTTTATCGAAGACCGCCTGGACGATAGGCGTGGGTTGCTCAGGCAACTGCACTTCGAAAACGACCGGGATCGCCACAGCCAGAAACATGGCCAGGAAGACCCACC
>PWVT01000266.1 GCA_003562195.1 Phycisphaeraceae bacterium
CGTCGGCGGGCCTGTTCAGCGAGGGAGGAATACACTGGTTCGATGCGGTCTGCGGCTGCGTTGTAATGCTGGCGGGCGGCGTCGTAATTCCCGCGAGCTTCAGCCACGGCTGCACGGCCGTTCAATGCATTCAGCGCCAGCAAGGCGGTGCGTCTGGTCCCGTCATCGGCGTCAAGTACGGCCTGGTATTGATTGTCAGCGCGGGAGAGATATTGCTCGCGATCAGCATCGCTTAGGGGTTCGGCATCTTCATCCATCGGGTCGGCGCCGAGTGGCCGACCGGCATGTACTGCTTCGAGCAGTTTCTGAGCAGCCATCAATCGGGCCACGAGTGCGATGGAATCAACGCGCGGGTATTCATCGGCAACGCTTTCGAATGAGGCGGGCAGCGCTGAGGCCTCCGCTTCCGCCAGTGCGTGCCATGCCTGCATTTGTGTTTGATGGGTGCTGGTTCGCCAGCGAACGAGCATGAGGTATGCCGTGAGTGCAAAGAGCAGAATGACCAGCCATGTCGGGCCTTTGTTCTTCAGCCAGTCAACAAAATCCTCGTTGACGCGACTCTCAGTCGTCTCGGTCTTGTGCACTTCTTTCAGGCGGTCGCGGTCCATGATGCTCCTGACATTCCTAATGGCTCAGAACGGTAACCCCACATGGTAACGCCACGAACAGCCCGCGGCAATATTGTGCGCGAGTTCGAGCGTATCGGTCCACTCCGCGACGTGATGCAGCAGTTTTGGTGGGAATGGCCCGTGTTTACCGCACAGTGGCGGCCATTTTCGGGTCGGCGACCATCTCAAACGGGATCGTTCCCTCGGCCTCCGCACCGGATTTCTCATCACGAACGCGGATTTTCAGGTGGTATCGGCCGACCGACAAGGCCCGTGGCAGTGTGATGAGTTGCACGACGAAAAAGTCCTGGCGCTTGTTGCGGCTGCGATCGGCTGCGCTTTGCCAGTCCTCCCGCCAGACGGGGATGCCATCGCGATCGCTGTAAATCGTCAATTGTTGTGAGAGTTCTGTGACCCATTCATCCCGTTCGTTCAGTTCGCTTGTGAAGCCGGCGATTTCAATATACACCACGGCTTGCTGTTCGGAATGGGCGAGAAAGGCATATCGGTTGAAGGGGTCGAAATCACCAAACCCGCCAACTCGCGTACACAGCGCGTATGTTCCGAGTGTCAATTGCGGGTCGGTGCGCAGTGCAGCACGAAGTGTTTCGATCGAACCGAGGATGATTTCTTCTGCGTCGCTGGAGCCATCGAGTGAACTGCCAAGATGTACGAAGAATTGCTGGAACTCGCGAAGCACATCGCGTTCTCTTGCTGTCAGACCGGGAATTGCATCAGGATTCAACTCGCGATCGGGGCTGACGAGTGTGGTGGCAGCGATGAGAAACAGCTCGCGCAGCGGCATGTCGGCATGGGCAGCATCACGATACAGCTCCTTCGAGAGGTCAATGATCAATTCGCGCACGCGGTCGCTTTCAAGATCAATTCCATCCGAAGCGTTCTCGAACGGCTCGTCAGTCGGCTGCGACTCAGGACGATCGTCCGCAGCTAGAAAGAGTGGCGATTGTTGGACCTCTGGCAATTCGACAGTCGGTTGCGGTGGCGATGTATCGTTTGAACCGTCGTTCCAGATGATTTCCTGTCGCGATGGCGAAGGCGCGGGTTCTTCATCGGAAGCGCTGGAAGTCGCATCGCGTCGGCGGTTGAGAAACGCATCGACATCCCGCTGGGCCATTTCCGCCAAGGAAGAAGATTCCTTTGACGTGTCTGCTTCAGCAGCCGCGGGTGGCGATGCAGGCGATGGAGTTTTTGTAGTGCCGCTGCACCCGCCAAGTGTGATAGCGATGATCGCCGTGGTGAAGAAACGAAAGAAGGTATTCATGAGTCAACCCTGTGCATCCATGCTGCGGTGACGAGCGCTCATCCTGAGCATTGGCCCCTGTTCAACGAAGTCGCATCAGCGAAGGGGCGCTCCGATTGTATCGGCAATTTGAATGGTAAGGACTTCAAGACTTCGTGTGGAATCTCCAAGCCCGGATTTATTGTTTGCATCGGTTTCAATTGCCTGCCGCAGCAGCGAGGCCAGCACGGCTGGTTTGCAGCGTTGGGCTGCGGCGAGAATCGGCTGCGCGCTGTCGCCAAACAGTCGCAACTGCCGGCCAACAGCATGAGGGTTCACGCCCTCGCGGAGCAGCCGGGCCGCAGCGTGCGTCTTTTTTAGCAGGTCGCAAATCGCCCAGATCACCAGCTCTGTCGGATGGTTGGAAACGCTCATCAACTCACGCAGCTTGGTCAGCGCGTGTGCCGGGCTTCCCGAAGCAATCGCCGACTGAATTTCCCAGACCTTCTCCTCGCGGCTCATGCCCACCAGCTCAATGACATGTTGCACCTTGACTTGCTCGCCGGACCCCACAAATGCCGCGAGCTTGGCCATTTCCACATCAAGCCGTGCCAGATCAGGCCCGATCTGTTCGACGAGTCGATGGGCTGCAGCCGGTTCCAGGTGTGCGTTGTATTCGCTTTCAATCCTGCGCATACACCACGCGGTTGCTTTGTCCGCATCAGGTGGGTCGAGTTTGAAGATCGCCCCGACTTTCTTAATGTGCTTGTCAAGGTTGCCCGCACGCCATGTGTCAGCTCGCATGAGCAAGGTGGCGTTGTCCACCGGTCCCTTGGCGTAGGTTTCCATCAAACGACGATGGCGTCCGTCGTCATGCGGGCCTTTGGCAGCGAGAAACGCATCGGCGTTGTTGAGCACAACCAGCTTGTGCTGTTGGATCAAGCCGTAGCTGCGAAGCTCGTCGAGAACATCCGCCGGGTCGGCCGTTTCACCGTCGTACTCAAACTGTTCGATATCGCCATGTTCTTGCTTGAGCAAGGCGATAACTTCGCGCGTGCGCGCTGTGACCAGATAGGGATCTTTGCCGTGCAGGACAATGATGCGCATGGTCGGGTCCACGGCAAAGGCAGCCGATTTGCCCGAAGCGCTGCGGCGTTGTGGTGAGCGAGTGGCCATGTGGCCCATGATAGTCGCTTGCGTTGGACGCAGTTGCACTTTGCTAGGCGGCGTACTCGAAACGGGCTACTTCAATTCGTCGAGTGCTGTTTCCAGCCAATTCAAGCATGCAGCAAGATGCGGCGGATTGCCTTCTGTGCGCAGAAACTTCGGCGCAGTGCCCGCCAGCAGGGCGCGGCGGATCATCGCCAGTCGCGGGTAGTCATCTTCTACCTCCAAGCCGTGTTTCTTGCGCGCTGCTGCGACTTCCTTGACCGGCTTGTGCTTTTTCATCAGCTCCGGCTTCGCCC
>PWVT01000242.1 GCA_003562195.1 Phycisphaeraceae bacterium
CGAACCGATCTCGACGCCAAGCTCGAAGCTGAAATCGAAGCTGCGCTCGGCGACATGAGTCTTGATGACATGCTCGACGAGGGCGACCGCCCACCCGCCGTCCGCGGCGAGCGACAAACCAAGACCGGCACCATCGTGTCCATTCACGACAACGATGTCTTTGTCGAGTTCGGCCCCAAGTCGCAAGGCGTCTGCTCGCTCACGTATTTCGAAGAACCGCCCAACGTCGGCGACCGTCTCGAGTTCAACGTCGATCGCTTCGACAAAGACGAAGGCCTGCTCATCCTTTCGCGCATCGGCAAGGTGCAGAAAGCGGAATGGGAGTCGCTTGATGTCGGGCAGGTCGTCGAAGCTCGCTGCACCGGCGTGAACAAGGGCGGGCTGGAAATGGAAATCGCCAACCACAAGGCATTCATGCCCGCAGGCCAGGTGGATATCCGCCACGTTGCGGAACTGGAAGTGTTCATCGGCGAGAAGATGCCGTGCGAAGTCATCGAGATCGACCGCCAACGCGCCCGCATCATCCTCTCCCGCCGCAGCGCGCTGGAAGCTGAACGCGGCCAACTTCGCGAGAAACTGCTCAAGGACCTCAAAGTCGGCGATCAATGCTCAGCCGTCATCACCTCGCTGCAACCGTTCGGCGCATTTGCTGATCTCGGCGGCGTGGATGGATTGATCCATATCTCCGACCTCAGCTACGAACGCATCAAGGACGCTTCGGAAGTGGTCAAGGAAGGTGATACCGTCGAAGTGAAGGTGCTGAAGATCGATGACTCGCAGGACCCGCCACGCATCGGCCTCGGCCTCAAGCAGACGATGACCGACCCCTACCAGGCCCGCGCAGGCGAGATCGAAGAAGGCGCAACCGTCACCGGCAAGGTGACCAAGCTCATGGACTTCGGCGCATTCGTCGAACTCGCGCCCGGCGTGGAAGGCCTCATCCACATCTCCGAACTCAGTCACGATCGCATCCACCGCGTCAGCCAGGCAGTCAAGCCCGGCGAGGTCATCAACGTCAAGGTCCTCTCCGTCGATCACGGCAAACGACGCATCTCGCTGTCGATCAAAGCACTCAAGGACCAACAAGAGAACGTCGATCGCGGCGAAGATGCAGAAATGCGCAAACTCAAAGCCCAACTCTCACAAAAATTCGGCGAACTCAAGGGTGGCCTCGGGTAAACAAACATGTTGTGCTCGGCCCAGGGTATGCTTTGGCCGCTTTTCTTGCGACCCTTCGTCATTAGCGCGGTAGGGCAACATACCAAGCCGTTATTAATACCGAAGGCCCTCCGCAACGCGTCCATAGGAGCGCGACGCGTATTCTTCCAATCGCCGGTCAAATTTTGTTCTAGTCTCGGGATCCGCGAGCTGCGCACGCAGGAGGCGATTGGTATCCTTTGCGAGCGCTTCGCGGCGTTCCTCGATATCCACCAGTACATCGGGAATACCGGCTTCAAGTGAATGTATTGCTCCATTCATTCGCATGTCCACGCGAATTGATTGAGCTTCCCGGCGAAGTGGCGTACGCCGCTGGAGGTACGTCTCGTACACGCGGGTTGCTGCTTCCTTGACATCATCCTCGAGCGCTTCATGGTTGATGATCCATTCATACATCAACTCCGGCGTCTCATCGCATAACAACTCTGGAAAGGTGACACGGTGGTATCGATTCAACCATGACTCACGTCCGATCGGTCCGATGGCGGGCTCGACAAGTTCCCCGATTTGCGCCACCGTGCGATCTGTCACGTCATACAACCGCCGCCATGCCCGTGCTTTCCGTTCGTAGGCCCTCGCTTCACCGCGCTCATCGCCGGCAAGTGAGCTGGTGAACTGTTCTATGGATAACTCCCATTCGCGACGGGCTGATTGCAGCAGCAATACATCCATCTGGCGCTCATACGCCTCAAGCACATCTGCCACATGATCAATCAACGTCGCATATTCATCATTCGTGGAACGTGGATCGGCGAGGATTGAAAGTTCCTGCTCGGGTTTGATGGCTTCGTCATACAACGCAATGACATCAGGCAGAAGGTCGAGGTCATAGTGCATCCCTCGAGGATTGCGCGGTTGCAACAGCACATCCCTCCGCATCGCTCGAATCGCACCCAGCAGAAGGTCTTGTTGAGACGTGCTCAGGATCGTCTCCAGTTCCGCTTCGAGGTGATGACGTACACGAGCCGATTGATCTCTAACGCGCCGCAGATCATGCACAATGCGTGTCATCAGACCATTGATTCGATCGCGACCGAACTCATCGAGCACTTTATCCGTCACGCGTTTGCCTGCCTGAATCGTTGGCATGATGAGTTCCGCCACCAGTTCGCCCAGTGCGCCGTCGAGCAATCGCTCAAAGCCGCGTTCGAATGCCACATCAATCTCTTGCACATATTGCTCATAGAGTTCAAGGCCGACCTTCTGCTGGGCATCGGACAACGCAAGCCGTTGGAGCAGTTGCTCGTAATCGCCGTGGGAAATGTAATCTGTACAGAAGTCCTGACGCAAAGTCACATGTGGAGGGAGGCCGTCACGTGAAAGCATCGCCCGGACAATATCTTCACTGCTCTGTGCCACAGCAGGCGCGGCCATGACGGTCATGAACACCATGCACATGCAAAGCCGCAGCCCAGACCATAGGTGTGCCGCTGCAGGTAACGAGGTCGTTCCGGATCGTTGAGTCCATTGCACCATACCGATATCCTCCCGATGCCCCACTTCTTGCCGCTACCAATTCAATTTAAGCTACAATGGCGGGTTGCTCTGGTCAATGAGATTCCGGAGTTGAAGCGCTGAGCATACGATGGGGGGTTTGATGAATGCTGCTATGTCACGTTGCTGACGTGAACAACTCTGGCATCGAACAGTTCCATTGCCTGTTTCACCAGCGGAAGGTTCTCTACCTGCTGGGCGGTCTCGGCATCAATGGATGGCGCAGTGTCGGCGGTGAGTTGCACATCAACGCGCCGGCCGCATGCCTTGCGAATGGTTTCGGTGATGTCGTCAATGCTTCGGGCGAGCAGGCGAGCGGACATGCCGCCATCTTCATTGATCGCTAGTCGCAAGGTTGTACCGTCAAATGATTCATAGCTGAGACTGTCTAGCCGCGTTCGGGCCAAGCCGGTGTGATTGGGGTAGTTGATGACCTGCGCCCACAACTGCTCACCGGATTCGGCCTTGGTGGGCGAATCGCTCGGTTTCACCTCCGTCACACGTGACTTCGTCTCGACTGTGGACTGCGCGGGCGGCGTCGCTACTGGTGTTACCGGCTCATGCTCGGCTTGGCGTTTTTTTTTTCCAGCTTCGGGATTGGGCAACGCACGCGTCGGCGCTGCACCGGATGCGCTTCCACGGATGAGATCAGCCAGTGATGCAAAGTGCTCACTCATGCACATCCGAACCAGAGCAGCATCAAACAGTGCGCGGCTGACTGATGAATGACGGGTATTGCGCTCCACTGCATCACACATGGCAATCAGGTGAACAAGCCCGGCGCTATCGAAATGTTTGGCGTGCTCGATTGCTGCTTCGCGTGATTCGCCGGCAAGTTCGATCATGTCGCTTTCCGGGCCACATGCAGTAATGACGAGCAAGGCGCGAAAATGTTCGATGAGAAGTTGCAGTGCCTGTTCAACGGTCGCGCCCTGGCGGAAGAGATCATCCGCACGCTGAAGCGCTGCGCTGGGATTGCTTTCGATGATGGCCGACATGATCGCAGAGACCATGGATTGATCCGGCAGGCCGACCATCTGCTCGAGCAGTTCAACGGTGAGGGTACTCTCACCGGAGGCGAGCAGGCGGTCGAGCAAACTCAACGCATCGCGCATGGAGCCGTTGCCAAGCTGGGCCACGCGAGCAATCACATCGTCATCGGCGTTGATGCCTTCGAGGTCGAGAATCCTGCGAAGCTGCTCGCTGATTTTCGAGACCGGCAATGGACGGAAGTCAAACCGCTGGCAGCGACTCTGGATGGTCGCGGGGACTTTGTGCGCTTCGGTCGTGCAAAGGATGAACTTCACATGAGCCGGCGGCTCTTCCATGGTCTTGAGCAGCGCGTTGAAGGCGTCCTTGGTGAGCGCATGAACTTCGTCGATGATGTAAATCTTGTAGCGGCATCGTGCCGGAGACAGACCTGCTCCGGCGATGAGGTCCTTGGCGTCAGCGATGCCGCGATTTGAGGCACCGTCGATTTCGATGACATCCAGATCATCGCCGCGGAAGATCGCGGCAGCGATTTCATCCTTTTCCGAAAGGGAGTCATCGGCATTAAGGGCGCAGGCAAAAATTCGGGCCATGGAGGTCTTGCCCACGCCGCGCGTTCCGCAGAAGAGGTACGCGTGGGCCGTACGGCCGGAGGCAATAGCATTTTTCAGTGTGCGTGCAATTGGCTCCTGGCCGACGAGCTCATCGAAACTTCGAGAGCGAAATCGACGAGCGAGCACGGTGTAGGACTCGTTGGCGGCAGAATCTGCCCCCGTTGTGGATGAGCGTCGTTTTGTCTGCTTTTTCTTGCTGCTCACGCGGTCACCTGTGCGTAGAAAAGTGCGGTGGCAGTGAAGACGGCCAGGCTGACGCTGGCTCGGACGACGCCGCTTATGGCTGCTGCGATCAAGCTCTGACCAGGTTCACAGGCCACCCGTCCAACGGGCCCGACCGTCTTCTCTGCCACCGAGAAAAGTATTCTAGCGACTCTCGCCGATATGGTACACTTTCCCATGCAACGCATCGGGGTAATTCCGTGCAGGACGCTGTGAGATGCGTGAACACGGCGGCAACTGAATTGACTTGGCGACTCAATGGATTCACACGACGAGCAACAGCAACAACAGCCGACACCACCGGTCGCCACAGGACCAGTCGATGAAGATCGATTTGAACCGCCCTCAGTACGCATGGCGAAGGAGCGACAGTCGCATAAACTGCTCTTGATGGCGGTGCGATTGCTGTTCATGGTTCTGCTGGTCGTCGTGACCCTGCTGACCATTGCCAGCGAGGAACGACGACTTCCGCAGGATTTTGATTTTTCGACCTTCTTTGGCCTGCTGATCGCAGCGACGGCTTTGGGCGTGATCGTGCTGGTGATCGATACGATACTGCCCAATAAGCGGCTTACCTCGATTGTGGGTGTGTACCTGGGGATTGGTGCAGGACTGCTGATGGCGCTTGCGCTGGGCTTCCTAATTGACGTGGTCGCAGAGGCCTGGGGACTGAGCGGCGGACGTATGGATACGTACCGCGGTTTGATCAAGGTGGTGATCGCCATCGTGCTGTGTTACTTGTCGGTGTCGATTGTGTTGACCACCAAAGATGATTTCCGCATGGTGATCCCCTACGTGGAGTTTGCCAAGCAGGTGCGTGGTATCCGGCCGCTGGTGCTGGATACATCGGTTCTGATCGACGGTCGCATCGAGAGCTTTGGGACGACGGGCTTTCTGGATGCACCTCTGATTGTGCCGCAGTTTGTCATTGATGAGTTACAGCGACTTTCCGACTCTGGCGACAAGATGAAGCGCGCCCGGGGTCGTCGTGGACTTACGATGGTCGGCAAGTTACAGGAAAATCCCTATCTGGATGTCTCGATCGACAATGCCGAAGTCACCGGCCACGCGGTCGACCACATGCTTCTGGAGATGGCGAAGGATCAAAACCTGCGCATCCTCACGACTGACTACAACCTCAACAAGGTCGCACAGATTCAGGGTGTGACCGTGCTGAACATCAACGATCTGGCCAACACGCTCAAGAGTCAGGCGATCCCCGGTGAAACCCTGCACATTGAAATCGTCAAGCCCGGCGAAGGGCCGTCACAGGGTGTGGGCTACATGCCCGATGGCACGATGGTCGTCGTCGAAAACGCTGCGAGCCACGTTGGAGATTCGGTCACGCTGACGGTGACCAATTCACTGCAAACCAGCGCCGGCCGCATGATTTTTGGCAAAGTGACCGAAGACGCGCCGCACGACTCGGATGAGACTGACGGCGCGGTCAGTCACATGGCCAAAGCCGCAACGAAACAACCGCGCTCCACGGAACGACCTACACGGATCGAAGGCACTCCACGTCGTAATCCGCGGCGGGGTTGATTGATGAAGCGACAAGGCCCCGCGACGTGAATGCCGAGCACATCCAGCAACTTGAACTCGCGCTCAGGCAGTTGCTTGATTGCGACTACGACGGCGGCCTTGTCGTGATCGAAGAACAGTACTCACGCAAGTTCGTTCAGATTGCCTCCAGCCCGAAGACTGGAATGGTGCTCGATGTTCCGTTGAAGCCACTGTCTTCGGAAGAGCGGCAGCGTGCGGATCAGCACTTTTCCTCGTTCAGCGTGTCGCACACTGAATACGGCTTTCAGTTGCCGCTCGGCCGGGATATCCCGCAGGCCGTCGAGGTGACAAAGCGTATCTTCAACGAGGTCTACCAAGTTGATGCACACGCGCAATTCACAGTCACCGCAGCATGTGAAGCACACGGGGAAGAAGCAGAATGTGATCGCTGTGGTCGAATCGGCACCGGACGATATCAATGGATGTACCACATCCCCTGGATATCCATGCTTTTGACTGGTGCACCGATCGAGAGAGAATTTTTCTGCTTCCGCTGTCTCCGGATCATGCGAATCTACGCGGTCATCGGATTCTCGCTGCTTGGGCTCGTGGTTGCAGCACTAGTTGCATCCACGATCTGGCTTGTGTACTTCATGCCATGACACGCGCGAAGCCGCGAGCGGCGGGTTACTCCCACTCGATCGTTGCGGGTGGTTTGCTGGAGATGTCGTACACCACCCGGTTGACGCCGCGCACTTCGTTGATGATGCGGTTGCTGATCGTGGCGAGTACGTCGTATGGAATCCGCGCCCAGTCGGCGGTCATGAAGTCCTGCGATTCCACCGCCCGAATAGCCACAACAGATTCGTAGCTGCGTTCATCACCCATCACGCCCACCGACTGCACGGGCAGCAACACCGCGAACACCTGGTCTGTGGAGCGGTACAGGTTGTTAGAAACGATTTCCTCCAGCAGGATTTCATCACAATCGCGCAGCAAGTCCAGCCGTGGCGGGGTGATCTCGCCGAGGATGCGCACCGCGAGGCCCGGCCCTGGAAACGGGTGTCGCCAGACGATGTGCGAGGGCAGGCCGAGCACTTCGCCGAGTTTGCGAACTTCATCCTTGAACAGATCGCGCAGCGGTTCGACCAGTTCGAAGTCAAGGTCTTCAGGCAGGCCACCGACATTGTGATGCAACTTGATGTTCGCCGATTGCCCCGCGTAGCCGTGGCCGGACTCGATGACATCAGGATACAGCGTGCCTTGGGCGAGGAACTTCGCGCCACCTTCGATGCCGGTAGCCGCTTCGGTGAACACTTGAATAAAACGGTGACCGATTCGTTTGCGTTTTTCCTGAGGGTCAGTGATGCCTTTGAGATCGGAAAGGAATGCATCAGCCGCATCAACCACACGAAGGTCGATATCAAAGTGATCCCGAAAAGTAACTTCGACAAGTTCGCGTTCGTTCTTTCTCAGGAGGCCGTTGTCCACAAAGATGCAGGTGAGTTGTTCGCCGATCGCTTTAGCGAGCAAGGCCGCGACGACTGAGGAATCCACCCCCCCGCTCAGGCCGCAGATCACGCGATCACTTCCGACGCGTTCGCGGACGCGCTCGGCCTCGACCTGCATGAAGTCCGCCATCTTCCATGTGCCGGAACAGCGGCAGACTTCGTAAAGGAAGTTCCGGAGTATGTCCACGCCGTGCGGCGTGTGGGTGACCTCCGGGTGAAACTGCAAGCCGTAAAACGGCACTCGCTTATGCCGGACGGCTGCGAACGGGCATGTTGGCGTGCTGGCGAGGGTGTCAAAATCGTCTGAGAGTCCAAGTACCTGATCGCCGTGGCTCATCCAAACGGCTGTATTGGACGGGATGCTGGCGAAGAGGTCCTTGTCGGTGTGAATGTCCAGTTTGGCTCGGCCGTACTCGCGTTCCTTGGCCTTGTCCACATCACATCCGAGCAGCATGCAGCCAAGTTGCATGCCGTAGCAAAGCCCAAGCACCGGTACATTCAATTCAAACAACCGTTCATCACAGCGTGGCGAGCCGGGTTCCTTCACACTCTTTGGACCACCGGAAAGGATGATGCCACGCGGGTTGACTTCGGCGATCTGCTCAATCGGCGTGTCGGGCGCAATGAGCATGCTGAACGCCCCTGCTTCACGGACCCGACGTGCAATGAGTTGAGCGTACTGGCTACCGAAGTCGAGGATAACGATCACCTCGTCATGCGGTGGTGTCGGAAGCGGCTGGTGCTGCGGACTTTTCGCTGCTGCGGGTGCAGGCGTGCTGGTCATCGTGATGGCTCCGCGAGTAAAACGCGAAGTGTAGCACTCGCGTTACAGGTGAGCCATCGTCTTCAAATCAAGTACGCATCATGCTTGGCAATGCACTCAGGCCAGCGATTGTGTGCGTGTCGCACCGGACTGACTTGATGAACTGCTTGACAATAGTTCAAGATTTCATTAAATCTTATTTCAATGAGCAGGCCATACGCAGAAAGTGATACCTTCCGGGCTGTGGCTGATCCCACCAGAAGACGACTCTTGGCGCTGCTGCTCAAGAAGCCCGCAACTGTTGGGGAACTTCTGCAACAGGTCAAGACCACCGGCCCCAACCTCTCTCATCACCTCCGCATCCTGCGTCAAAGCGGCATGATTAGTCAAAAACGCCGTGGCCGCTTCCGCGTACACCAGATCCACTGCCCACGCCTGCGTGTGCTGGATGTCTGGCTCAAGGAGTTCCGCCCGCTTTGAATCGTCGGCTTCTGCGTGACCGGATACTCCGCTTCGGATATCCTCCGTACATGCGTAACGTCTGCTGCCTGCTTCCGGCAATGATGCTCGTCGCGTGCGGCCCATCCGCGATTGATGGTGGCTTCGATTCAGCAAATCCCGCTGCACGCATGTACGCCATCGAACACGCTGCCCGTCAAGGTGACACGTCAGCGATCAAGCAGATTGTCGAACAATTGGACTCTGACGACCCGGCTGTTCGTTTCATAGCTATTGGCGCACTGAAGCGGCTGACTGGTGAAACGCTCGGATACGACCACGCTGCACCACTTGAGCAGCGCGAACTCGCTATCAAACGGTGGGAAAAGTTCGTTGAAACGCGGTCGTCACAACGATCTATCCACTCCAGCTCGAGCGGAGTCGCCAGCGATGGCTAATGCCGCTGAGCCGAATCTGGCCCTGAAGCTGCTCAGCCACCCGCTGGTCCTCTCCGCAGCCAGAGCGATGGTCTCCGCGTATGCGCAGCGATTGGGCTTCAACGAAGTGCAGTGCGGGCAGATATCGCTTGCTGTCGATGAAGCCATTTGCAACATCATCAACCACGGCTATGACAAACGTCAGGACGGCCCGATCTGGCTCAATGTCTGGGGCCTCGATGACGGCATTCGCATCATTCTCGAGGATCGCGCCCGCCAGGTCGATCCAGCCACCATCCGCTCGCGCGATCTTGATGACATTCGTCCCGGCGGCCTCGGCGTGCATCTCATCAAAGAAGTAATGGACGATGTCCGCTACGAAAAACTCGCCGATAAAGGGATGCGGCTCACGATGATTAAATTCCATGCCGAGAATGATTCAGATTCTTCCGATGCCTCAACCGAACACAAGGGGACTGATGAACGACGCTCAACCGCTTGAAATCAGGATTGAACGCAAAGATGACTCCGTCATCGTCCAGCCGACAGGTGAGATTGACCTCAGTTGCTCCGCAGACCTTCGCCATGAACTTCGCGATGTACAACGCTCGAAACCCAAGAAGCTCATCATTGACCTCCAGCAGGTGCCGTACATGGACAGCTCCGGCGTCGCCACGCTCGTTGAGGCGATGCAGTCTGCCCGTCGAGAGAAGACTTCACTGATCCTGTGCAGTCTGCAGGATAAGGTCCGATCGATGTTTGAAATCGCCAAGCTCGATTCAGTGTTCACAATCACGGAAAATGCCGATATTGCTCATTCACAATGAGCAGACGCCACTCAATTCTCCTGACGCCGTTTGAACGCTGGGGCGATCTATGGATTCGCACCTTTGCATTGATCGGCGGCGTTGCGTATCTCATTGGCGATGTGCTGACATGGCTGCTTCGCTCGGTGTTTCAACGTCGCGTCCGTATCGGCCGCACAGCGTTGGTGACGCAAATGGTTCGCGTGGGCGTACGGTCAACGGGGATCGTCATTCTCGTCAGCGCGTGTATCGGCTTCATTCTCGCGCTGCAAATGAAGCCACCGCTCGCCGATTTTGGCCAGACCGACAAGATCGCCAACATCGTCGGTGTGGCGGTCTTTCGTGAACTCGGCCCGCTCATCGCGGCGATTGTGCTGACCGGATTTGCAGGTGCCGCAATTGCTGCGGAACTCGGGACGATGGTCGTCGGCGAAGAAATCGAAGCGCTGGAAGCACACGCTCTAAACCCGATACGGTTTCTCGTCGTGCCGCGCGTCATTGCCACGACGATCAGTCTAGTATTGCTGACGATCATCGGCAATGTCACGGCCGTATTCTTCTCCGGGTTGATGACCGTGGGGTTTCTCGGTGTTTCGTATGACCTATACAAGACCAATACGTTGACGCAGCTTGCGATGAGCGACTTCGCCACCGGTTTGATCAAGGCATCTGCATTCGGGCTGATTCTTGGCTCGATCGCCTGCTACAACGGGCTGAAGGTCACCGGCGGCGCAACGGGCGTAGGCCGGGCAACAACTCACACGGTGGTGCAAACCATAGTCGCCATCATCGTCGCTGACCTGTTATTCACAGCCGTCTTCTACCAACTGGGCTGGACGTAGTGCCACAGTCAGTACCGGTGGCGAATTGCATGCTGTTGTGATGTCCAGAAAGTGATTGAATGCAATGCGCCAATGCTTCACGCCAGGTTCGCGGCATCCCGATGAGATCCACAAGGTCGGCCAGATCCAACACACTAAAAGCTGGACGGATTGCTGGCCGCGCTGCTGGGTCAGTCTTGATCGGCGTGATTCGGCACTCGATACCGCATAGCCGCGCAATTTCACATGCTAGCTCGTACCAACTGCATTGGCCTGAGTTTGTGGCATGAACAATTCGTGCAATGCGGTCTCCAGAACTTCGCCGGGCTGTAGCAGCCATGAGTTTGAGCGTCATTTCCGCAAGGTCCGAGCATGATGTCGGCCGACCATACTGGTCATCGACAACATAAAGGTTCTGCTGGTGCTTGAGAGCCGATCGTATTGTCGTGACGAAGTTGCGACCGTGTGATGCAAAGAGCCAACTCGTGCGGACGATCATGTATTCGCAGCCGCTACTTGCAATCGCTTCTTCACCTGCGAGTTTGCTCAATCCATATGAGTTAACCGGGTCTGGCAGATCCTCGACCCGATATGGCCGGCCACTGTGACCATTAAACACGTAGTCAGTCGAAAAATGTACGAGAAGCGCATTGACACTACAGCACGCGCGCGCCAGGTTACCGGGGCCTTGACCGTTGACCGAAAGCGCTTGATCGAACGACGATTCCGCCCCATCCACATCGGTATACGCAGTGGCATTGAGAATGACGGTCGGATTCACCTCGTGCACGATTGACCAGACCTGCTGTGCATCGGTCACATCACATTGCGCTGCATTGTGCAGACTCACCAATGGCAACCTGTAGCGTCCGCACGCAGAGCCAAGTTCGCGCCCGAGCATTCCATTGCTCCCCACCAAGAGGATGCGCGGTTCTGCACTGCTCGTCATTCGCATTGCACCGCCTCCGGTATGAAGTTGCGAGTTTGATGACCATCAGCGACGGTATTGCGCTCAGTCTGATTCGCGCCGCCCTCAGCGATCAGACACGATGCACGATACAGACTGCCTACAGTGCCGGCGTCGGTCCACCAGCTTTCCAACACGTTGAATGTCAGATCGCCTCTTTCAATATAAATGTTGTTCACATCAGTAATTTCAAGCTCGCCACGGTCACTCGGTTCGAGCGTTCTGACGATATTGAACACGTCGCTGTCAAAGAAATAGATACCGGTGACAGCAAGATTCGTGGGAGGATGCTCGGGCTTTTCGAGGATTTCCACAATGCGGCCGTCCTCAAGCCGTGCCACCCCGAAACGATCGGCGTCATCGACTTCTTTTAGAAGCAACTTTGCACCGCTGGGCTGGCAGAAGAACTCCCCTGCTGCCTGACGAATGTTGCCGTGAATGATGTTGTCACCGAGTATGACGCATATTTTTTCGCCTTCAGCAAAGTCCTCAGCGAGTTTCAGCGCATCGGCAATTCCACCTTCACCTTCCTGATAGGTGTATTGCAACTCCCTGACACCAAGATGTTTGCCATTGCCCAAGAGCTTGAGAAAATCACCCGCATGTTCACCGCCTGTGACGATGAGTATTCGATCG
>PWVT01000265.1 GCA_003562195.1 Phycisphaeraceae bacterium
AACTGCGACAGCATGAATCCCAAGCCCTGTCCGTGTTGCATGATGGCCTGGAGATCATGCTGTCGCAGTTCACCAACATCCGCTCGATCAATCACTGGCGAGTGGTTGCCGGCCAGCTTGCCCTAAGCGAATCGCGATTCGATGCCGCGTTGGATCACTTCCAACGCGTTGATGCTCGCTCCGATCAGGCCGCCGAAGCTGCATTTCTCCAGGTACAGGTTCTTCGCAGGGCGTTGCGCGCCGAAGATGATTCGCAGAGTATCGAACGTCTGCGCCAGGAGCTTCGCAGCAGTGCCGATCAGGCCGATGAAGCGCTTCGCACCGCGCTGGGTGCAACGGCTGTGGCCGAGCGTACCCAACGGCTGCGCACCCGACTGGTCGAGTTGCAGATCATCAAGGCAGACTTGCACGTGCAGCAAGGCGATGCGGATACAGCCCTGCGCATCATTGATGGACTGAATCTTGATGATGACGCCCGCCTGCCCGGCGGTGTTATCGCCGAGGCGCTGCAGGTTCGCATCGCTGCTCATCGTACATTGGGACAACCGAGGGAGGCCCAGCGTGAGGCGGATCGCTATATCGAAGCCGCTCCGCAGCGCGCTGCGGCTGTGCTCGCCCCGTGGCTGGATTCAATCAAGCAACAAGTGCACGATCTTCTTGATGCACACGATGACACCGCTGCACTGGAGCTTGCCCAAGCGGAGCTTGAACCGTTGGCCCGCCGCATTGAGCACTGGTTGAACAATTCCAACGCCGCTTCGCAGCATAAGAGCGCATTACTGCCTCGCGTTGCTGATGCGTATCGACTGAGCGGGCAATACGGTGATGCGCTGGCGGTATACGACCGTGCGCTGCGCGAACAACCGAACGCGGTGCAGTTGATCTACGGCCGGGCGGAGTGCCTGTTCCACCTGGCCGAGGGCGAATCTCGTCAGCAGCGGTTGGGCGAAGCGATGCTGCTGTATCGCCGGATCACCACCGCCGGATCGGGCGTGGGTGAGCGTCATTACTGGCATGCGCATTTGCGGTCGCTGGAGATTCTCGACCGTATCAACCGCAACACGCAGCAGATCGTCCCGCAGATTCAGCGATTGCGTCAGCGTGATCCCGAACTGGGCGGTGAACGCTTCCGCCGTGGCTTCGATCGCCTGCAAGCGAAGCATTCATAACGCGTTGGCCATCTGCTTCGCTATACTCACACGCCCATGTCCACGCCAGTTGAATCACCTGTGAATGCTGATCCAGTCGCCATGCTCGAGGCCGTGTTTCGGCGCGCGATTGTCGCGGTTCTTGGCGAATCGTTTGCCGATGCCGACCCGATGATTCGCCCCAGCCAGAATCCCCAATTCGGGGATTTTCAAGCGAATATGGCGATGGCCTTGGCCAAACTATCCGGTCGCAAGCCGCGCGAACTGGCTGAGCAACTCGTCGCTGCGGCAGATGTCTCCGCCGTGGCCGAGCCACTCGAAATCGCCGGCCCGGGATTCATCAACCTGCGTCTGAAATCCGACGCCATCGCATCCATGCTCGACGCCATGGATAACGCTTCGCTCGGCGTGGTTGAGGATGAAGACACCCACGCCATCGCGATCGACCTGTGCGGGGTGAACGTCGCCAAGCAGATGCACGTCGGTCATTTGCGTTCCACAATCATTGGCGATGCGCTGGCCCGCGTGTTCGAACGTCGCGGCCGCACGGTGTATCGCGAGAATCATCTCGGCGACTGGGGCCTGCCCATCGCCATGGTGTTGCATCAACTGCGCGAAAGCAGGACCGACCTCGATGCACTCACGCTGGATGATCTCAACGCGGCCTATCGCGCTGCCCAGCAGCGCGCCAAAGGCGAGGATGCCGAGGCCAAGGCGTCACTCGAAGCGGCCAAGACCACGCTCATTGAACTTCAGCGCGGCGAGCCGGATGTGCATCGTGACTGGCAGAAACTCATCGACGTCACCATGGCTGCGGTGTACGAAAGTTTCGACCTGCTCAACGTCAAGCTCGGCTCGGAACACAATCGCGGTGAATCGTTTTACCGCGACATGCTGCCGGATGTGGTCGATGTGTTTTCGCGATCCGGCGTGGCGGAAGAAGACGACGGCGCACTGGTGGTGCGCTTTGAAGATCGCGAACGTCCGCTGCTGATTCGCAAGTCTGATGGCGGATACCTCTACGCCACCACTGATCTGGCTGCCATCCGCCATCGCGTGCAGGTACTCGGTGCAGACCGAGTGATCTACGTCGTCGATGCGCGACAGCGCGATCACTTCCGAGATGTTTTCGATGCCGCTCGGAAAATCGGCTGGGACCGCACACCTGATAACACCGCTGCTGAGCTGGTGCACATTCCCTTCGGAGCGGTGCTTGGGACTGACAAGCGGCCGCTGAAAACCCGCAGCGGAGAGAATGTCACGCTCAAGTCCCTGCTGGATGAAGCCATTGAACGTGGCTGCCGCGAAGTCAGTTCCCGCGCCGCCGATCCCGCCGCTCCCACACACGGCATGACCGAAGCAGAACTTGCCGCCATCGGCAAGGCGGTGGGCATCGGCGCCGTGAAGTACGCTGATCTTTCCAGCGATCTCGTTCGCGATTACGTCTTTCACATGGATCGCATGATCGCCTTCGAGGGCAACACCGGGCCATACATGCAGTACGCCCACGCCCGCGTGTGTTCCATTTTTGCCAGGGCCAATCTCCAGCCGGCCGCGCTGCGTGAGCATCCGCTGGTGCTCAACGAGCAGCCGGAGCGACAACTGGCACTGCTGCTGCTGCGATACGGGGCCGTGGTGGCGGATGTCGGCCAGTCGCTCGAACCGCATCGGCTGTGCAGCTATCTTTACGACCTCGCTGACGCGTATAGTAGCTTCTATCAGCAATGCCCCGTTCTTAAAGCTGAGGATGAGGCAATACGCTGCTCGCGGCTGCGTTTGTGCGATATGGTTCGTCGCGTTCTCGCTGATGGACTTGATCTTCTGGGCATTGCTGCCCCTGAGCGCATGTAGCATGCATGTCTGGGCGCGACAGTCGTCGTGCCGCATCGAACAACACTACGAGACACTCGGAACATGACCAAGAATCCGAAGAAACAGCGTCGTGAGCAACGACGCCAAAACAAGCACGAATCCACCCAAACACCGTCCACGGTCGATCAATCCGCAGTGCCGATGCCGTTCCCAAGGGCGCACTTTCGATCACTGTCGAAGGCGGCAGTTTTGCCTTGCCGCTGGAGGGCGTAATCGATGTCGCCGCCGAAACCGAAAGGCTGGGCAAGGCGCTGGAAAAGGTGGAGAA
>PWVT01000040.1 GCA_003562195.1 Phycisphaeraceae bacterium
CCCGCCCCTTCCTTCTGCCACCATCGTGCGCTGACATCATTCGCCACTGCGTAGCCACTCACGTAGTCCATCGCTTGGGCTTCGCTGACATTGAGCGCATCACGTCCAAGGATCACCGCGAGTTCACCCTCGTAATCAACTTGTTCATACGGATGGAGGCAAATGTCTGGAATGACGATCGGTTCGCCGTTGCCGATCACCGAAGCCGGGTTCTTCATGAATACGACAGGCAAGTCTGAAACGGTCCCCTGCATTTCTCGAGCATGATCAGCGTAGTTGCGGCCGATCGCAAAGATGGCGGGGGGACGTGTTTTCATACTCCGTGGTGTATTGCTTGCGGTTCAGGTTGCGGTTCTCGCATTCGTACGTGGATAAACCGAATGAGCGGTACGGTGAACCAATTGCCGTTTCCGTACCTCAGGATATGACCGTTTCACTTTGCATGGTCAGCGTCTGGCTTCGCTCAGGGCCGACGCTGACAATCTCGATAGGCACGCCGACAATCTGCTCGATGCGCTCAAGATACCGCTGGGCATTGGCGGGCAATTCGCCGCGTTCAGTCATGCCGTCCAACTCTTCGCTCCAGCCGGGAACGGTTTCGTACACCGGCTCAACCCTGGCAAGTTGCTGCGCATCCGGGAAGAATCGGTCGGTTACCGATCCGTCGGGCAGGCGATAGCCGGTACAGAGTTTCAGTTCATCGAAGCCGGAGAGCACATCAAGCAACATGCACGCCAGACTCGTGGTGCCGCACACCATGACCGAATAGCGGATAGCAACGAGGTCGAGCCACCCGCAACGTCGTGGCCGGCCAGTGGTCGTGCCGTACTCGCGCCCGCGTTCGCGGATGCGCTCGCCGATAGCGTCATCGAGTTCAGTCGGGAACGGCCCAGCACCCACGCGCGTGGCATAGGCCTTCATGATGCCCAGCACGCGCTGCACATGCTTGCCCGGAACGCCGGTGCCGGGTGGGATACCCAACGTCGAACAATTGGAACTGGTCACGTACGGAAATGTCCCGTGGTCGATATCCAGCAGGCACGCATTGGCACCTTCAAAAAGGATTGATCGGCCGTCATTGAGGCAGTCATGCAACAGGTACGTCGTGTCGGTGATATGCGGCGCGAGGCGCGTGCCGATGGCGGTGAATCGGTTGGTCAACTCTTCTGGATCGAGTGGTGGAGCGTTAACACCCAAAGCTTTGAGTTCCAGAGTGCGAATGGCGCAGATGCTTCGAAGCTTGCGCTGGAGCAATTCCTTGTCGAGCAGATCGCCCATTCGAATGGAAGTCGATCGGTGGACCTTGTCTGCGTACGCTGGCCCGATGCCGCGTTTCGTGGTCCCGATCGAAAAGTCACCGCCCTTGCCTGGCGTGGATCCGGCAAAGGCACGTTCGAGGGCGGCATCATGCTCCTTGTGATAAGGCATGACAACGTGCGCACGGTTGGAGATTCGAAGATTGTCGCCGACATTGATGCCGCGCTGCTGAAGCGTATCGATCTCCTCAATGAGCTTTTCCGGGTCCACGACCACACCATTGGCGATCACACTGAGCTTGTTTGCGTTGAGGATGCCGGAGGGAATCAGGTGCAACGCGTAGCGTTGGTCGCCGACGACAACGGTATGGCCGGCATTGGCACCGCCGTTGTAACGAACGATGACATCATGGCGGGCGGTGAGCAAATCGACGATTTTGCCCTTGCCCTCGTCGCCCCATTGCAGGCCGACAACAGCGGTGTGAATGGTGTGGGTCATGTCGGTTGGGAGGTCTGGGAAAGCAATGAGGTCGGCAAAGACGAGCAAACTAGATGCGCCACACGAAGCCGTCAAGCGATTGCCATATCGCTGGACGACTCAGGTCAAGCAGCGAGGATTTCATGCCGATACAAACTCGTCATCGCAGCATGGAGAGCCCACCGGTGTCGCAGGATAATCGTATTCGAATCATGTGTCCGAATCTGGCGTGCCAGCGAGTTTTGGGGGTTCCCCAGGCGGCTCGGGGCAAGCTCGTGCGATGCCGTAACTGCGAAATGACTGTGCGTGTGCCACTTCCCAAGGACACACCGGCTGGACGTGAGACCAGCTCCGCATCCGAGGACACCGCTGCAGCGTGATTCGTTCTACACTGCAGCGCATATGAGCGAGATGACGCCGCAACGATGGAGCCGCACGAGCCAATACCTGACAGATGTCTTTGGCCAGGAAACGCCAGAGATGGCTGCGATCACTCAGAATGCCCGAGAAGCCGGCCTGCCTGAGATCGCCATTGACGCTGTGGTCGGTCGATTGCTGAAAATGCTGACCGCCATGACGCGCGGCCGGCTTGTCATTGAGGTCGGCACACTCGGCGGATACTCCGCAGCATGGCTTGAGCAGGGCCTGGCCGACGATGGGCGCTTGATAACGATTGAGATCGATCCAGTTCACGCCGCCTTTGCGCAGCGAGAGTTTGAGCGGCTGGGTATTGCCGATCGAATCGAACTGCGAGAGGGTGATGCAGCGCACGTGCTGGCTGGCATGGCGGAGCAACTCTCGCCGGGCAGCGTGGATGTGGTGTTTCTTGATGCCGACAAGCAACAGTACCCACGATATTGGGAGCTGGTGAAGCCAATGATTGCAGAGGGTGGGCTGATTATCCTGGATAATGCACTTGGCTCGGGCCAGTGGTGGGTTGGAGACGATCATCCCGACCGTCACGCTGCGGACCGAGCGTGCCGCGCGATCGCGTCCGACCCCGATTTTGATGCCGTGGCATTTCCGCTGCGACAAGGGGTACTGGTTGGTCGGCGCATTCGAATTGGGCGATGAACGTGGTGAAGCTTCAGGGCTGTTCAACTGGAATTGGTGTCTCGCTTGGCCCGGCACCAAGACCTCGATCAGAGTGTGTTCGGAATAGCCCAAGATGATGTCTTGAAGATTCGAAGTGGAATGGGCCGCGAAAGTATGAACGGTCGCAACGTGTTTTTGTGGCGATGCGGTTGGATGCGGTTGACAGATGGGGGTAGTGTGACTGACGGTTCAGAAAATCTCTTATCTCCTCAGAGATGCAGAGTGAGGCACACCCATCGCAACATTGTTATGACGTGCAATAGTGTGCGGGAGATCGACGTTGATCCACCCTACGAATGTGTTGTAGCAACACCGGAACCATAATCAATGCCAACCGTGCACCGATCACTGGTTTTGAGATGAGGTACCCTATGGATCACTTCCGCACACTTCTCGTGACGTTGTACAGCATCGTCCTCGTTTCCGCATCAACCAGTGTGTCTGGGAACTACCTCACC
>PWVT01000258.1 GCA_003562195.1 Phycisphaeraceae bacterium
AGATCAGCCTCTGGTGGTGGGCAACAACTACCGACTCGCCTGATACAGAGGGGGTACCGCCTGTGTGGGTCATCTTCACATGATACCATGCGAGGCTAGGGGCGGCAATCTGGCGGGAGCCTTGGAGGCCGGTCCGCTCTCTAACTCACGTCGGTGTGGGGTGCGAAAAGCAGCGGGGCAGGACGATTCTGTCCTGCCCCGCATTGGTTTCTTGGTGGCGGGGGTTGGATTTGAACCAACGACCTCCGGGTTATGAGTCTAAGGTGGGGGCTGATTGGGGGTGATTTTACGTGTGGGGATAGAACGTGTGTTCTCCTAGCGCCGTGACGTTTTGTTCGTGGGCTGATGGGGTGTGGTTGGCGGGGCGCCGGAGTCCATTAGCAGATTATTAGCAGAACCACAGGCAGGTTTGAGCTGTGCATTGGTAGATTGCTGGCAGGGGTTGGATGAAGGAGTTGGTGCAAGCTGGATACAGAGTATACTGATCGGTTAACCAGAGACGCATCGCGCGACACATCACACGCGAAATGTGGGCACAATGAATCGATGTGTTGTGCTGCCATAGCATCTTGGCTGACACAGCTCGGTGGCACGCTGCCTGTTGACAATTTCCGTGTATGGTGTACCATGTACGTAGAGGCTCTTATCGGGGGACGAATCGTTATGACAAGACGGACGAGATTGGGACTTATCAAACGACTGGAGGCACTGCGCGGATCCAGAGTACTGGTGTATATCACCGGCGATCGCCGAGGCCTGGAGACAAGAATAGCCACGGATGTCTGGCCGTTCATCTTGGAGCATCTTGAGGCCATAGGAAACGTTGATCAGATCGACCTGTTCCTGTATACGCCCGGAGGTATCTCGAACGCGGGGACTGGTCTGGTTGCACTGCTGAGGGAATTCTGCACCAGGTTCAGCGTCATAATCCCCTTCAAAGCTCACAGTGCAGGAACTTTGATTGCGCTAGGTGCTGACAGCATCGTGATGACCAAGGTTGCCCAGTTGAGCCCAGTGGATCCCTCCATACAGTCTCCCTACAACCCTCCAGCGCCGGGTGCGCAGCCTCCAGGAGCCGTCAATCTACTACCGGTGAATGTTGAGGAGGTTATAGGATACTTGGAGTTAGCTAGGAAGGAGTCCGGGATAGCAGACGACAATGCCATGGCGAGCGTATTCAGAGATCTCTCCTCGAAAGTGCACCCACTGGCACTAGGCAATGTATATAGGGCCCGGGCGCAGATAGCTATGCTGGCGCATCAGCTCCTTACTCGGCACATGGGTGAAGACAAGAAAGACCTGGTCCAGAAGATCGTGGATAAGCTGACTCGGGAGCTATACTCCCACGACTACATTATCGGCAGGACAGAGGCGAGAGACGTACTGGGACTGAACATAGAGAGTGTAGACGGGGACACGGAGAGGTTGATCTGGCGCCTGTACAAGGAGTACGAGAAGCTATTGGAGTTGACAGTTCCGCTGACGCCATCTATACTCCTTGGTACCACCAACCAGATAAGGTGCGTTTTCACTAGGGGTATCATCGAGTCCCGGCTGCGAGTAGACGCGTTTCAATCTGATCAAGAGTTCAGGAGAGTCCAGGTAACACCACCGGGAGCTCCGGGTCCCATGGTTGGGTATCAAGGGGACGTCTTTTCGGAGTACTGGATATCGAATGCCAAGGTATAGTTGACGGAGGAGCGTAACTAAGCATGGAATGTATCAGGTCAGGAGGATTGTCGACGCCGATTCAGGTAGTTGATGTTACCGGGCATGTTGTCGCGGAGGGGGCGACAATCGGTACTGGTGCCGCCGTATCAGCCAGCCTGTTCACGCTTGATGTATATGGCGATCGAGTACCTGTTGAGACCGTTCAGAACAGACTGGCAGCCATTCGTGACAAGAGTCATCTGCAGCTTGAGGAGGCTTGGAGCAGACTAGCGCAGATGTGATATTCCTAAGCCTTGATGACTTATGTGATATAAACAGGGAGTGGATCGGCCGCTACGGAGGTCAGTACACCGCCGAAGATAGAAATCTTCACAACAGAGCTTCTCTCGAGTATATACTAGACGCAATACGGTACCCGATATTCGGATGTCACCGCTTTCCATCGCTAGGCGAAAAGGCTGCTGCGTTGGCGTGGTGGGTCATTGCTAGTCACGTGTTCCACGATGGAAACAAGCGGACGGGAATGCAGGCGGCCATAGAGTTGCTGGAGGTAAACGGCGCTACAACACACTTCCGTGTGGATTCGGTCATAGAGATGGCTCTAGGCGTCGCAAGAGGGAGCATGACTGTGGAGGAACTGACACAGGCGATGGCTTCATACGTTGACCTGCAGTAGCTGGTGGTGCAGCTCTGATCGAGGCCTGCCGAGCTTATGATTGGACCTTTCGCTGCTGCTCTACCGCGTTCCTTGATTTGGTGTCAGCAATGCTAGGATATACCGGCAGTAGATCAACGAGACCAGCGATAGTGATGTGGCTGGGTCCTGGCCTAGCACTGGTCGGTGCTTGATTCAAGCCGGGTAGAGGGCTTCTCCTTTGGTGGTGGACGAGCGGGTGTTGACATGTGCGGTGGAGGTTGAGTTCAGCATAGAGACTACCAATACGAGAGAGCTAGCCTCCGCCAGAGACGCGGGGGCTATGGTGCCTCACGCGTAACCAGCAAGGTGTCCAGGGAATTGCTGGAGGGGATAGGACATGCTAGACTCGGGCGTATGGACCGCGGGACAGGTCGGAAGGCCACCAATGATGAGAAGAACGGAGGGCCGAATCTGTTCAGTCCGGTGGCGTGGGGAGTCGTTCTCTTCAGTTTCTGGATATCGTTGCAGGCGATTCCTGGGGCGACGGCTATTGTTCGGGGCTTATCGTGGTTCTACTTCGGAACGTCCGCGGTTCTGTGGGTCTCCATTTTTAGCAGGGATCTCCGAGACCTTCTGACCAGGCGATCTCTGGCGGGATTCCTCTTGCCAGTAGTGTTTTTCGTTTCTCCTCTAGCTTTTGCCATAGCTCTTGTTCAGAGTCTGGGCCTACTGGAGGGCGTTGCCAAGCATCTACTGATTGCTGTGGGAAATCTGTGGATGTTCGCGTATCTGGCCGTATTGGTACGGTTCATTGCTGGGAGGGTGGGGCGCATCGCTGGCATAGTTCCGTCCGCGATTCTCATAGCGATTGGTGTGTATACCATGGTAAGGTCAGATCTCCTTGGTGGAGTGATCTTGGTTGTACTGGGCATCATCTTGGTGTTGATAGCCGTGTTCCGGCCTCGAATATGGCACGGCT
>PWVT01000204.1 GCA_003562195.1 Phycisphaeraceae bacterium
CGGCACCAAGGACCCCAACGGGCTGCCCATTTTCAACACCGTCGCGGATGCGGTGAAGGACACCGGCGCGAATGCGACGATGATCTTCGTCCCGCCGCCGTTTGCAGGCGATGCCATCATCGAGGCCGCTGCGGCAGGCATTGAAGTCATCTGCGCGATTACCGAAGGCATCCCCACGCAGGACATGATCCGCGCACGCGCTGCACTGAAGGAATACCCCAATGCGCGGCTGATCGGCCCAAACTGTCCCGGCGTTATCACGCCTGCGAAGAAAATCTCCGGCGAGGGCGCGAACGCCACCTTTGAAGGCGGGTGCAAGATCGGCATCATGCCCGGCTACATTCACATGGCGAAGGAGGACGCCCCGACCGATCAGGCCGTGGGCATCATCAGCCGCTCCGGCACGCTCACCTATGAAGCAGTGTGGCAGACATCGCAACTGGGCATCGGCCAGACCACCTGCGTGGGCATCGGCGGCGACCCGGTCAAGGGGCTGAACTTCATTGAACTGCTCAAGATGTTCGAGGAGGATCGCGAGACCGACGGCGTGGTGCTGATTGGTGAAATCGGCGGCTCGGATGAAACCGAAGCAGGCAAGTGGATCAAGAAGCACATGTCCAAGCCCGTTGTCGCGTTCATTGCCGGCCGCACTGCACCGAAAGGCAAGCGCATGGGTCACGCAGGCGCGATCATCGGCGGGGCGGATGACACCGCCCAGGCCAAGATGGATGCACTGGCCAAGTGCGGCGTGAAAGTCGCGGAAAGCCCGGCGGACATCGGCTCGACGATGGCAGAAGCGCTTGGTGTGAAAGAGGCAGTTGCGTGATGCGGCCGGGGCTGCTTGTCATGGTGAGTGCGGTGGTGTGTGCGATGGTGTTGGGGTCATGTCGAAGCACGCCGACTTCGCCGGAGCCGATGATGGAAGGTGAGCAGCCGCCGATTGAAGCGGGCGCGTACGACGGGCCGGCGGTCACGGTGGACCGGCTGGTGCAGCGGATGGTCGAGCCGCCGGAGTATGTGGCTGTTGCTGAGATCACCGCACCGACGGGCGGGTGGGTTGTCACGCTGGATCACGCACGTGTGACGGATGATGAGCAGTTGCGCATGTTTCTCACTGTGGAAGGCCCCGGCGCCGATGAGATCGTCACGCAGGCGCTGGTGGTACACCATGTGACGCATCGAACGGAACGCGAGTTCGAAGCTGTCGAGGTGTACGTACGCTCGTATCGGCGCAGCGAGGCGCCGGGCGGGTATCGACGTGCTGGGCAATAACAGAAACGTTCACTACGCAAAAAGGCGATTGCGACGCATGGAGCATTGTCCACGCGCCGCAATCGAAGCGTTGTGACGACCGGACATTTGTCCGATCGCCACAACAAGTCCGTCGTGGCGGTTGACCATTTCAGGTCTCACCGTCACGACGGATTGTTCAATTCCCCTGCCCGGGTTACTTCTTGCCTGACTTGGCCTTTTCCTTGCCCTTGCCGTAGCTTTCCTGAATCTTGCCGCCGGTCTTTTCAGCTTTGCCCTTCATTTCGTCGGTCTTGCTGCCGGTCGCCTTGCCCCACGATTCTTTCATCGACCCCTTGGCTTGCTTGCCTTTGCCTTTGACGTTGTCCTTGTCGACCATTGGAGTTGCTCCTTGTTATTTGTTGAGCGTCAATGGAATAGTTGCCGCGATGGTTTCGCGGGAACATCGGGCATGGTGCTTATTCGATTCGGTCAGTTCTGCGCCAGTGCCCGGTAGTGTTGCACTGCATCAGCGAGGCCGTGCTCGAAGCGCATGACGGGCTGGTAGCCGAGCAGCGTATGGGCGGCCTCGATGCTGGCGCGGCTGTGCTTGACTTCACCAACGCGTTTTTCGCCGAGTTGGTAACTCGGGTCGAGTGAAAGCAGCGCGGCCATCCGCTTGACCAGTTCGAGCAGACTGTAGCTTTCGCCGCAGGCAATGTTCACCACCTCGCCGCGAAGTGGGTTCTCGGTGGTGGCGGAGAGGAGATTGGCGTGCACGGCGTTGGAGACGTGGGTGAAGTCGCGCGTCTGTTCGCCATCGCCGTAGATCAGCGGTTTGCGACCGTCCATCATGGCTTTCGCGAAGATCGGAATCACGGCGGCGTAAGGTGAATCGGCCCGCTGCCGCGGGCCGAAGATGTTGAAGTATCGCAAGCTCACGCACGACAGGTTGTAACAGTGCGCGTAGGCACGCAGCAGGTGCTCGCCAGCGTATTTCGTCGCAGCGTATGGTGAGAGCGGTTGCGGGCACATGGTCTCGACCTTGGGTGTTGCGCCGTCGCCCGGCTGATCGCCGTAGGCGCTGCTTGAGGCGGCGTAGATCACGCGGCAGTCGTCGAGTTGTCGTGCAGCTTCCAGCACGCGCAGTGTGCCGGTGGCGTTGACTTCGTGGTACAGCTCCGGTTCGCGGACACTTCTGGGAACGGAGGTGATGGCTGCTTGATGGAAGATGAAGCGTGCGTTGTCGGTAGCGCGCTTCAACGCAATTGGATCGAGGATCGAACCACGGATAAGGCGGATGCGGTCGCGCAGGTGAGCGATGTTTGATTCTTGGCCATTGGACAGATCGTCGATGATGACGACATCCGCCCCGGCATTGACAAGCGCATCACACAAGTGCGAGCCGATGAACCCGGCTCCCCCGGTGACGCAGACACGCTGATTCTCAAGTGTCATGTTCCAGGGCAGCGACGTTCTCGTCGCTGTGCTGCTCCGGCTCATCCGGCTGGGGATAGCTCGGTTGGGGAACTTCCACGCGTATGCGCCACAATCGTGTGCTTTCGACATGAAAGCGATTGAGCACGCGCTGGCGCATGTTGAGCGTCACGAGTTGATAGTGTCCATCGCTGCGCGGGTAAACGACATCGACTTCTGCGTGCGGTCCGCGTGTGCGAATCTGTGTGACATGCACCGCGCGCTCGCCGGGTTCCCGCATTGCCACGCCGCCGCGCAGCCGTCGCTTGACGCTTTCATAGGTCGCAGCCGTGACACCTTTGGGCAGGTTGAACACGGGTTCTTCCATCTCCAGGTATCGCTCGTTGCTGTAGCGGACGGCTTCAGCCATGATCGTCGGCAGGGGCTCCACTTCGGGGTGGCCGACCTGCAGGGCACCGGGAATCGCCGGGTACGTGGACCATGCAGCACAGCCGGGCATGCTCAACGCGGCTGCGATCAGGAGTAGGAGAAATGTGCATTTGTTCGTCATCGTGCGCTTCCTTGGTATCCTCATGCCGTCGGAGTGTGGGCAGTGTGGCACAAGCCC
>PWVT01000171.1 GCA_003562195.1 Phycisphaeraceae bacterium
CAGCTTCCATTGCGAACTGGCCGTAGAACACCGACAGCGCTTCCTGCACCTGCTGTGCACCGGCAAACTCCAGCGGCACGAAGTCGGTAATCCGTTCGCGGTGCGACGGCTGGTCGATCTCCTTGATGATCTTGCCGATCTGCTCAAACTGCTCGCTTGTTGCAGCGATGATGAGTTGGTTCTCACGACGGTTGAAATCAATGCGCGGCTGGGGCTCTTCACGCGGGAATCCTCGCGCCATCTGCTGCAGCGTGAAGCTCACATCCGTCACCAGCGCGTGCTCCAACGGGATAATGCGATACTCCGTCTGCGTTGCGGTCGGCACATCATCGAGTTCACGGATGAGCGATTCAATCACCGGAAAGGAAACTTCCGTCGCTGTAACGATCAGACTGTTCGACCGACGGTCAGCCACGATCCGGGCTTTGACTTCCACCGGCTCATCGTCGGCATCCTCAAGTCGGATGGTGATGCCCTCGGTGCGGCCGCGTGCGTCCAGTCGCAACGTGTCCGCAAGCAATCGCTGCACTTCCTGCGCTCTTGCAGATTCCAATGCATAGGTGCGAATGATCGTTTCATCACTGGCGCGGGGCGTATCCAACCGCTCGATCAGCGACTGGACTTGGGCGAACTGCTGCCGCGTCGCGTTGACGATGATGCTGTTGGTGCGAATGTCAGGCGTGATATTAATCGCCTGCGGCCCGCGGCGTTGAAACTGCTGCGTGACGATTCTCGCGATCTCCGACGCTTCACCTTCTTCAAGGACAATAATTTCGACCATCCGCTCGCCGGACAGGTCATCCTGATCCAGTTCTGCAAGCAAGCTGCGAATGGTCAGCATTTCATCGTTTGTCGCGGAGACCACCAGCGAGTTGGTGGACTGGCTGGGCATGATGACGGCCGTGGGCCGGGGCTTGTTGATTGCCTGGGCGCGATTGTTGAGAAAATTCCGCAGCGTTCGCGCCATGTCACCCGCCTGGGCGTACTCCAGCGCCAGCACGCGCATCTGCTGCTCATCAGGCGCGACCTGATCATCAATGCTCGCAATGAGGTCCGCGATCTGATCATGCTCGGATTCCGAGGCGGAGATGATCAGCGTATTGGTACGATCATCGACGCGGACCTGCACGACGTTGGGGTCCGGCGGTTCCCACCATCGCCGCTGCGCCCGGCCGCCATCGCCGAACGCCTCTGTCACGATCTCCGCAATGAGTTCGGTGCGCACATTGGGAGCGCGATACATGCGCACCAGCCGCTCGCGGCCTTCGCTCGGAGGGGCATCGAGGATCTCGATGAGGTTCTCCACCACGCTGAAACGATCGCCCTCACCGGTGACGATCAGGGCGTTCAGCCGGGCATCAGCCCGGACCGCCAGCGTACCGCGCTGCTGACTGCCGCGCATCCCCTGCGGCGACCACATCATCGGCCCCTGTCCCCACATCAAGTCCTGTGTGAGCCCCTGGACGAGTTCGTTGATCTCCACAGCCCGGGCATGGCGAAGCTCGAACACGCGAAACTCAAGGGCGCTGGTCGCCTGGGGTGAATCAAACTGCTCAACCAACTCGCTGATCTGTTCAAAGTCATCATCCGAAGCAGCAACCAGCACGGTGCGGCTGGCCTCGTCACCGATGATGGAAATCCGTCGGCCGGTGTCGCGGCGGCCGCGAGCGGCAGCAGTGATTCGCGACCGGTCGTCATAGAGCCGCTGAATGGCTGTGGCTACGGAAACGGCGCTGGCGCGCTCAAGCACGATGCTGCGAATGTCGAACTCTTCCGCTGCCGGTCGGGACAACGCAGCGATCAGGTCCCCTACTGTTTCAAAGTCCGCATCATTGCAAGCGACGATGAGTGAATTGCCCGGCTGGTCCGCGATGATCGACACGCGTTGGCGAAACTCGCCGCGCTCACCGCCCGCAGGCGTCATTTGCGCCAGCGACTGATTGAGCAGGCGAGCCATGTGATTAGCATCTGAACCCTGGGCCAACTCAACGTAGCGAATGGTTCCCGGTGCTGCGGGAATCTGATCCTGCACCTGCTGAGCCAATCGCGTCATGCGATCCACTGCGCGGGGCGAACCGAGAATAATCAAACTGTTGCTTGCTTCATCCACCGCAATGGTGATGTCCGGCTCCGGGGCGTCGTCGGCCTCATCGGCTGATTCGGCGTCGAGCGTGCCGAAGGCCATGAGATGCACCGCAAAGATCGCTGAGCGCGCGGAGAATGAGGATGCTTGAGTAAGTGTCGTTGCGTCATTGGTGCGCTCGCTCCGCGCACTCCGTGTGCTCCGCGGTGAATCCATCTGGCCCGGCAGCATCGATGTTTCACCGACTGGAACGGGCTCTACTTCTTTTTCTCGCTGCTTGCGAAGTTCATCAACGGTGATGACGCGCACGCGGCTGGGTTCGCTGCGTTCGAGCATGCGCTGAAGTGTCCGCGCGACTTCCTCCGCTGAGGCCTTGGATGGGTCCACGCGGATCATCTGCATCTGCCGCGATGTTGCTACCGTCGCCTGATCGACGCGATTGACCACTTCTTCGATGGTCGCAAGCTGCGATTGGGTCGCGCGCACCAGCAGCGTGTTGCTCGCTGCATCAACGCGAATCGTCGGCGGCATATCTGCGTGGTCGCCCTCTTCAAAGATTGCGGTCAGGTTCTCCGCCAGTTCGCTGGCTTCGGCGTTGCGAACAGCCAGCACACGCACGCCACGCGGGGAAGCACCCTCCATGCCTGCCGGGTCCACATCAAACTGAACGACCAGTTCCTCAGCCATATTCAACACTGCGGGCGGCGCGGAGATGATCACCGCATTCAGCCGCGGGTCGGCGGCGATATGCACATTCTTGCTGCCGGGCACGGTTTCCTGTTCACCCATGAGCAGTTCACGCACGAGCGGGACGATCTGCTCAGCACGGGCGTGACGCAAACTCACGAAACGCAAGGATGTGGCCAACCCGGCTCGCTGGGCGTCAAGCTCGTTGAGCACCTGCTCAACGCGAGGGAAAATATCCGACGGGCCGGCAACGATGAGTGTGCGGCTGACCGGCTCGGTCGCAATGGTCACGCCCGCGCGGCCGCCGGCGCGTTCACTCGCTGCCGGACTGAGCGTGCCGGCACCGGACAGATCACGCAGCGTGTTGGCGACAGCTTCCAGTTCAGCAAACTGCACCGCGTACGTTCGCACTTCGGTCTCTTCGAGAAACTGCTGACGATCAAGCTGCTC
>PWVT01000253.1 GCA_003562195.1 Phycisphaeraceae bacterium
GGCGCATTCAGGAACGCGCCCGCGAACTGGCGGTGCTGGAAACGATGGATGGCGGCAAGCCGATCAAGGAATCGCGCGATGTGGATATCCCACAGGCGGCGCAGCACTTTTTCTATCATGCCGGTTGGTGTGACAAACTTGCCTACGCATTCCCCGGCCGCACGCCAAAGCCTATCGGCGTGTGCGGCCAGATCATCCCGTGGAACTTTCCGCTGCTTATGGCAGCATGGAAGCTCGCGCCTGCGTTGTGCTGCGGTAACACCTGTGTGCTCAAACCCGCGGAAACGACATCGCTCACCGCACTGCGACTGGCGGAAATCCTGCAGGAGGTCGATCTCCCCCCGGGTGTGGTGAACATCGTCACCGGCGCGGGCGCGACCGGCAAGGCCATTGTCGAGCACCCGAAGATCAACAAGCTCGCGTTCACTGGCTCAACCGAAGTCGGCAAGATGATCGCCAAGACGGCTGCCGCCACCGACAAGAAGCTGACGCTTGAACTCGGCGGCAAGTCGCCGAACATTATCTTCGAAGACGCCTCGATCGATCAGGCCATCGAGGGCATCATCTCCGGCATCTACTTCAATCAAGGCCACGTGTGCTGCGCCGGTTCTCGGCTGTTCGTAGCGGAGTCGATTCTTGAAGAGGTCACCGCCAAGCTCAGCCATCGCCTCAAGTCACTGCGCGTTGGTGACCCGATGGATAAGAACACTGATCTCGGCGCGATCAACTCCAAGAGCCAACTCGCGACGATCCGCAAGTACGTTGAAGCGGGAAGCGCCGAGGGCGCGAAGCTGCACGAGGTCAATGGCCAGCCGCTGCCGCGCAAGGGTTTTTGGCAAAGGCCGTGTTATTTTACTGATGTCCAGCCGAGCCATCGTATCGCGCGCGAGGAAATCTTCGGCCCTGTGCTGGCGGTGATGAGTTTCCGCACGCCGCAGGAAGCCATCAGCCGCGCCAACAACACGCCGTACGGCTTGGCTGCGGGTGTGTGGACAGACAAAGGGGCCAAGATTTTTGAGATTGCCAAGCAGCTCAAAGCCGGCGTCGTGTGGTGCAACACGTATAACAAGTTCGACCCCGCCAGCCCATTTGGCGGGTTCAAGGAATCCGGCTTCGGCCGCGAAGGCGGCATGCAGGGCCTGCGGGCGTATGTCACGCTCTAGCACTCACTTCGAACGAAACGCAACGACTCATGTCCACCATGACGCACGACACACTCGCCCAGCGCATCGCTGACATCGCCCTGCTTCGTGGCACGTTCACCCTTCGCAGCGGCCGCACCAGCAGCTTCTATCTGGACAAATATCTCTTCTCCACCCAGCCCGACATCCTGCGCGAACTCGGCCGCATGTTCGCGGAGCGGTTGCCTGAGGGCGTGAACAAACTTGCGGGTGCGGAACTCGGCGGCATCCCGCTGGTGACGGCCGCATCGCTGGCTTCCGGTACGCCGTGCGTGTTCATCCGCAACGCAAAGAAGGACTACGGCACCGCTAAGCAGCTTGAGGGCAAGCTCGAAGCCAGCGACCGCGTGGTGATCGTGGAGGATGTCGCGACAACAGGCGGGCAGGTGCTCGAAGCAGCGAAGATCATCAGCGACGCCGGCGCAACGGTCGAGCTGATCATTGCGACGATCGACCGCCAGGAGGGTGCGCGCGAGAACATCCTAGCTGCGGGCTACCGGTTCGAGAGCTTGTTTACTGTTGCTGATTTGGGTGTCAAGGACGATTGACCCAGGGTTGGGCCGCGTGAATTGATGCGTTTTCATTTGGGGAGGTCCGGTAGAAGTCGTGAATTGGCACAACGGCGAAAGAATCATGCTGAATCCTCACGCACCGGCCGTTGTGCCTTTATACTCTTGGGCTATGCCTAGCCGCTACAAAACGCTGCTGCTGTTTGGCCCGCCCGGGGTCGGCAAGGGAACCCAAGGCAAGTTGCTCGGGAGGATCCCCGGCCTTCGCCATCTCGCCACCGGTGATATGTTCCGCTCGCTCGACCCGGCCTCCGAACTCGGGCGGAAGTTCCACGAGGTTTCCTCGCGCGGCGAACTCGTGCCCGATGAGTTGACTATCGCGTGTTGGCAGAAGCACGTGTGCGGCCTGGTGTCCGGGGGAGGGTACGCACCGTCACGCGATATCCTCATCCTCGATGGCATCCCGCGCAGTGTCGCGCAGGCCAAGGCCATGGATGAGCACATTGATGTATTGAAGGTGATACATCTTCGGTGCCAGAATCTTGATGAAATGATTGCCCGCATGAAACGCCGCGCGAAGATGGAGCGCCGCTCCGACGATGCTGATGAGTCCGTCATCCGCCGCCGCTTCGCGGTGTATGAGCGGGAGACCGCACCGGTGCTGGACTTTTATGATGCGTCATTGGTGCGTGAGGTCGATGCCATCGGCTCCCCCGCCGAGGTTCTTCGCAATATCCTCAATGTCATCGTCCCGGTGTACAACGAAAGCTTCGGCAATCCGCTCTCAGAGCCAACGGAGCACAGCGAAAAGAAAGAAGCGATCCAAGGCCAGGCCAAAGGGTGAACCGGGTGGGCCGGAGCGCTAGAATACTTTTGCTCATTGACAATTGGGGCCGACTGGTATCGACCGGACAGGGAAGGTGTATCGTTGCGCGTCGTGGAGCATCCGTGCCACGTAAAAAGGATGCAAAACCATTAACTGCCGAACCGCAGTACGCACTCGCAGCTTAATTGAGCTGTGCGTTCCACGCTCGACGCCCGATAGGGTGTGGAACGACGACATCGGGCTACTTCCTAAGGGCTGACAGGCCCCGGCGGAGGGAAACTTCAGTCTGTCATGGCAATTCGGCATGCTGTCGCCGGCAGTCCGATGCGCCGAGATTAATACGGCGACTACACGTGTAGACGCGATGCACTGACTGTATCGGCACGGGGGTTCGAATCCCCCCGGCTCCACTTTTCTCCAGAGCGCGAACTCTTCGCAGACGCGCGCAAACTCCCGCAATATCGACAGCAATATCTATAGTCATCACGCGAACGCCGGCCGCTGCCTGATCAGCGGCCGGTTGTCGTTTCATGCCATTTCCGCTCGTTTCGTGCGCCTTCTGCTGCGATTTTTGATGGCACGCTACCTGAACGTACGTTGTTGCAAGATCGGCGGGCACGTGCGGCCGCATTGGCGGCGCATGGCAATGGTTGTGACATTTCGGAGTAGACGGCGCGCCCTGCTCCCA
>PWVT01000166.1 GCA_003562195.1 Phycisphaeraceae bacterium
CACCCTCAATACTCGAAGCATTCGTGGACATGTGGGCCGAACGTCCGCACGCAGGTCTTTCGAACGACTCCATGTCTGCTGCGATCTTGTCTGTTGGCGTCCAACTTGGCAATCTTGTTCCGTCTGCGTCAGTGCCGCTGCCGTTGTTTCCTAGCCAGCGGAATCGCCTTGAGTTATCCAAAGCAATGGACGCGATTCAATTGCGCCACGGCCACGATGCGATCTACTTCGGCGGCATGTTCGAATCCACCCATGCTGCTCCAATGCGCATTGCGTTCACAAGCATTCCTGATCCGGATCTTCCGAGATAGCTCTTCTTGATGATCTTCGTGACGGACAATGCGATGGTATGATGAGACATGCTTGGTATCACCGCATGAGGTCACTCCCGCCGGCACAGCACAGGAAGAACGCAAGCACCGTCTGTTTTCAGTGTCAGCACCCGTAGCTCAGCAGGATAGAGCACCGGTTTCCTAAACCGAAGGTCGGAGGTTCGAATCCTCCCGGGTGCGTTCAGCGGAATCCGGAACAATAGTTCCTTCACCACGGCGGAGGGTGTAGATGGCGTTCGCGGTGTGGCTGCCGAAGTATTCCTCCGAGCCGTCGAGCCATCTCACGGTGACGCCTTCAACCCTGTCAACAACGCCAAGGCCGAAGTGAACGCGAGGGTCGTTCGCTGCAAGGTAGCTGTAGCCGGAGCGAACATCACGATGCACCGTTCGCTCACCCATCTGCAACGTAACCGTGGCATTCAGAGCATCGCGATCGTGCTCGTCGAGCACGCGGAACATGACCCAATTGTTGTCATCGCCGATGACGTTCCACAGGACGTGGGCTGGCCCGTTGCAGTTGGCAATGACAATGTCGATCGAACCGTTGTTATTCAGATCACCGAACGCTGCAGCGCGCCCTGTGGCAAACAGTTCATTGCGCATGCCGCCACGAAGTTCTGTCGGTGTGAAACGGCCGTCCGCGTGTCCGCGGAAAAGCAGGTTCGGCTCGGCGTATGGGTCTTCACTGAATAGCATGGCTTCGCGATAAACACGACCGTTAACCTGATAAAGATCGAGTGTGCCGTCGTTGTCAAAATCGAGCAATGCCATACCGAAGCGCGTGAATGCGCGGCTGGTGGCTCGCAGTCCGGCGGGTCCGGTGCGGTCAATGAAGTACCCACCCTTGTTGATAAAGAACGAATCCGTCTCGCCGCGCAGATTGCACACGAGCAGATCGGGTAAGCCGTTATCGTTGACATCTGCAATGGCTACCCCCATGCCGGCCTTTGCGATGCCTTCCATATCGACCGCGCAGCCGCTGCTCAAGGCAATGTCAACGAATGTGCCATCACCCTGGTTGGCCCAGAGTTGATCAGGGTTGCCGTCGTTGGCGACGAAAATATCGATCCATCCGTTGCCGGTGAAATCAGCGCATCCGACACCTAGCCCGTTGCCGAAATCGCTGGCGATGCCCGACGTTTCTGTGACATCGTCAAACGTGCCATCGCCGTTGTTTCGATAGAGCGTGTCTCGGGCCGGGGCGCGGTAGTTGAGCGGGCCGCAGTAATCGCGTGAGCCAAGATCGTTGTAGCACTCCATCTCCGTCTCAGGCGACCACGTGAGATAGTTCGTAATGAAGATGTCGAGGTTGCCATCGCCGGTGTAATCCAGCATCGTCGCGCTTGCGCCGAACCGATCGTCGCCGACACCGGCTTCCTCTGTCACGTCGGTGAATGTTTCATCGCCGTTGTTTCGCAACAATGTGTTTCGGCCGACATTGGCAATGTAAAGATCGATGAAGCCGTTGTTGTTGTAGTCGCCGATGGTGACACCCATGCCGAACCCGCGGTCATCTGCGCCACTTCCTTCAGTGACGTTTTCAAAGGTTCCATCACCTCGATTGCGATAAAGCTGATTGCCCGGTCGATCGTGCCGATCTACGAGTATTGAGCCGGATTGCACAAGATATACATCCAGGAAGCCGTTGTTGTTCATGTCAAACACAGCCGCCCCGCCAGAGACGATCTCTGGGATGAAATACGCCTCACCGGAATGGCCAGATTCGTGAACAAAGTCAATGCCAGATGCTGCAGTCACGTCTTGGAACCAGACCGAGGCATTGTCGATCGATGATGGCGTATCACGATTGGGTTGGTCGTCGCAGCCGACGCAGAAAAGCAGCACGATCGCGAGCAAAATGAGATGCTTCATTTGTTCTGCTCCCTCATGTGGCTGGTCAGTTCCATCACTCGCGGATCATCGGGGGCAAAGTAACGTGCTCGCTGGAGCGCGAAGTCAGCGAGATTCGGCTCGGCGATTTGCATCGCAACATCAATGGCGTTCAACGCGGCCTTACGATGGTGGGGATTCAGGCGTAACGTTCGTTCAAAAGCAGCAAGCGCATCGCGCGGGTTCTCCAGCATCATGTGAATCGTACCGATCATGTAATGAATATTCGGCTGTCCCGGTTGTTGGGACGCGGCGTTGTTCAACGCTTCAAGTGCACGTTGCGGTTCGTCGTTGCGTAGGAGCAACTCGCCACGGACTCGATGGGCTTGTGCATGATTCGGATTGGCAAGTAGAGCGGCATTGGCATGGCGCATTGACCGTCGCCATACATCATCGGCCACGTTCGGTTCTACAACATCCAGCATGATGGCGTACACGCGACTGAGTGCAGCATGAATCGCAGCATGAGACGGAAACCGATCGAGGGCATCATGGAGCGTCTGCCTGGCAGATTCGATCTCGCCGGCTGACAGCAATGCAGTACTCAGATTGTGCCAGACGATGGGATCATGCTCATAATTCTCTTTGAGCTGTGTGAACAAGGCAATGGCCTGTTCGTGCTCGCCACGTTCGCTCATCCGCGAGCCCAATTCCGACTGGCCTGCTACGCCGTGTCGATAGGCATCTCGAGACCGTTCCCATTGATCGGTCAACATGGCGCCGCTTCCGCGCCCGAGTCGACCGGCTACGTCTGCATCTTCCGAACGACCAATGTCACGATACGCTGCGCTGAGTAAGAGATTGATGTATGCAGTGTCAAGCCCGGGCCACTGCAGCAGGTTCTCAAGCAGTTCAACAGCATGCTCTGCCTTACCCAACTCCAGCCACGCGCGTGCCAGGCCGAGGCGGGCTGCCCAGTCGCGATCGTCCAATCTCACCGCGGTGCGAAATGCGTCCTCGGCTTCATCGGGCTTACCCATGTTGAGTTTGGCGAGTCCAGTTCGCCAGTGTGCTGGTGCAAAGTCTGATTCACGTTGAATCACCTCACGCCAGGCCCCGATGGCATCCTCGTCCTCAGCGACCTCAGCGTGCAGCAATCCAAGGTGATACCACGCACGTGGGTTCTCACGCTCAAGATCAATGCCACGCTGATAGCTTTTGATGCCCAGTCGCCGCATCTCATTGGCTTCGTACACGATGGCGAGATCAAACCAGCGCTGCGCATCGCGAGGCGACTTTCGAATCGCGGCGAGCTTCTCGTCGATCAGCGCGTGCAGTTCCGCGCTGAGGTCATCCATGTCCGCCGGCACAGGGATATCCACGGCAGGTTGAACAGTCAACCAATACCCGACGAGGGTGCCTCCCACGCCGATGACGACGACGATGACAATCCAGCGGTACCGCGTCATGGCGCACCAATGATACCATCGCAATGCTGTACTGCGATGAGAATCTCACTGGTGCACCCCCTGATCCTGCTCAGCCCCAATTGCCGAGCAGGATCAGAAGATCAGAAACATCGACCGTGCCATCGCCATTGATATCTTCCGGACACGAACCGGAATCCGGACAGTCGCCCCATGCGCCGAGGAGGATCAACAAGTCGGACACATCGACAACCCCATCGCCGTTGAGATCGCCAGGCATTGCACACACATCGTCGAAACTGTTCCCACCGCCATTGTTGTATGCCCCGGAGATGTCGTTGGGTTCGTTCTCGCAGAATGAAACGCCAGTGACAGAAGTGGCAGGGCTGTCATTGTTGAAGATGGCTCCACCAGTTCCGCCAGCGGTGTTGTGTTGGAACGCCGAATTGATGAATTCGCCGGAACTGCTTTGAATATTTCGCACCGCACCACCGTTGCCGCCCGCTTCGTTCTCAAGGAACAGGCAGTTGATAACAGATGGGCTGGAACCTTGGCTTGAGAGCGCGCCGCCATCGGTCGTGGCGGTATTCCCAATGAACTGCGTGTTGAGAAATTGCGGCTGAGAGCCGGAGAAGGCGAATACGCCACCGCCCGATGATGGGGTGGATTGATTCTCTTGGATGATCGAGTTCTCAACAGTGGGGGAGGCACTATTCAGGAAGATGCCGCCACCGAACTGGGCGCTGTTGCCAGTGATGATGCAGTTGACAATCTGCGGTGACGAGCCGGCAGCGTAGATACCGCCACCCACGACATAGCTGGTGCCGCCGATCGTGACCGTGGAGCCGGTGCCGCCGGTCAGTGTGAACCCTTCAAGAATTGTCTGGGAAGTCTCACCGTTACTGAATCGAGCCGCACTGGAATTCTGACCGGTTGCGTCGATGACGGTGAGCTCCGGACCATCCGTCGAACGGATGTGCACGGCCTTGCCACCGGCATTAATCGATTCCGTGTACACACCAGGGCTCACAATGATCTCACCGCCAGGCAACACAACGGTAATCGCTTCCTGAATGCTCGGTGTGTCAGCTGGTACATGGACGACGCTCGATTGCGGCACACAGCCGAGATAGCAGTTGTTCACCGTATCGAGGTAGCTGAGCATCTGCTGACGGACCGTAGGGTGAAACTCAAGGATCACATTGGTCAGTCCGCCGGGGCACGTGTGGCAGTAGCCCATGATTGTGCCTTCATTGGTGCAGCCATTCCCACTGGAGCAATTGCCGGGATAACACTCATCGACAGGCGGGCAGTAGTCATGGGTGTGTGGTGATCCGAAGTTGTGGCCGAACTCATGAGTGACAACCACGATGTCCCAATTCTGGCTGCTGTTGTCGACAAACGGATACGGAAATGATCCATTCATGTTGGCTGAAAGGGCGTATCCCTGGGTGTTGTGGCACACGGCATTCAACCATGCAACACCACCACCGAGATTGCGTCCTGAAATGAAATGGGCAAGATGACGATCGATATTCGTCATGTTCGCGTTCCAGTAGTCACGGAACTCAAACAACTGGCCCGATGTGGAGTTCTGTGTCCACGGGTCTTCGAACTGCCAAAGTCGGACGAACACGACATCAAACTCGACATTGATGTCACGATCGAAGATTTCTGATGACGCGCCAAGCAGGGTTGCAACGTACGCGCCAGAAGCAATTGCATTGCCGCCAAAAAGATCGTGCGTGAACTCATAATCGGTTTCGATCGCAACTTCCACCCGGCGACATGGGGCGTCGCTTCCAATCGGCTGATCGCCAGCAATCGGTTGCTGCGGCAATGGCTGTCCACCTTCAGTGTGAGTCTGGCACACAAAGTCTCGCCATTGAATTGCACCATCAGGAATGGCATCCATGTTGTACACCAACGGCGTACGTTCTTCACCGAACGGGCCGGGTGATACCAACTGTGTTGAACCGTTCGTCCGGATGTACCCATGTGTGCCATGGGGTGAAAATGCAAGAAACACAAATGAATCGTCATCACCAATAACGTGACCACGGAACATTTCAACCTCAGGCCGCTCCATCGGGACTTCAACGACCTCGCCATCGACGTAACGAGCCAGCACGAATTCTGTGCGGTCATTCACAGTGTGCAACCGCGTCAAGGCGAGATCGACATCCTTGCGATCAACACCCCGCGCCATCGCTGCCAAGGGGAACGATTCCATGACAAGTTGCTCTCGATCACGCAGCGTTTCGTACGCAGCAACATCGAATGCCAGTGGCACAGCGGCCATTGAGCCAGATCGCATCTTCTCGCTATCGACGCGAAGGGGTGATGGGACCGAATCAACCGGGGCCGGGGCCGCGGCTGCGAGTGTTGCCAGAAAACATGTGCTCAAAGCAAGGCCGACGACGGTCTTTCGTGGTTTCATATGCTTGTCTTTAGGAAAGGGGGTTCGGAGCAAGATGGTCGTGCCACTTCGTCAAAACAGGGACGAACTGAAGCATCCCCATAATCACATCTGACACCCAATCACTTCGCCTAGTGACGAAAATAGCCAGAGCGCACCCACAGAGTTGTATTCAAATATACATCAGATTGGGTGGGAGTCCAGCAAATTTGATCACTTCGCCGTGTTTGCGCTACAAATGCAAGTGAATATGCACAATGCAGGACAGATTATGTATCAGGACTGGGCTGGCCCGGCAGCGTGATACAGAAGCAAACCCCACAGCCGCGTGGGGGCAGGCCGCGCATGTAGAAGATGTGAAAAATGGAACCACGGACGAGGAACTACCGCGGCGAACCCAAGCAGCGGACAGGGACGCAAATGGAAACTCTCTCTCTCTCATTATTGTCCTGCATTGATTCAGCGCTGCGGCCAACGGGGCAGGTTATTCCAAACGCTCAACTGCGTTCCGTGCGTTTGACGCTGTCAGCCCCGTCAACAACCGGGAACTCACGTTTGTCCGCATCAGCGACCGGCCGCATCATTGGCGCCGCCAACACGCGCCGGTCAAACTCGCCGGCAAAGCAGAGTGGTGTCGATAACCCTGCCCGCGCATCGCCGGGGGCAGCCGGGGGCAGTCGCAACTCGTCCTTTCAAAGATTGGGGGTGTTCTTTCCTTCGGGGAAAAAGCTCTTTGGTGGCGCGAAAAAGCTTTTTCATGGAAGGAAAAAGCTTCTTGGCGCGGGCATTTGGCTTCTTCGCGCCGGGAAAGAGCTTTTTCAAACGGGGAAGACTCTCTTTCACGCCAGGAAAAAGCTTCTTCGCGCAAGGAAAAAGCTCCTTCACGCGAGGAAAGAACACCCTCACGCAAGGAAAGAATCAAATGCCGGTCGGCGGATGTCAGGTCAATCGGCGTTATTCATCGCAGGGGGGCGAATCGGGCCAAGCGGGTCATGGTGCGCCAGTTGACACGCGGGCAGCAGCCGCGCGGGCGGCAGCCCACGGGGAAACTCACCCGATAACACGTTCAGCGGATTCCGAGTGCTGCGCTTCACGGGTGTGCGGGCAGTGACACGCCGAAGAACCGTTCTGCATTGGAATCGGTCAGACGCTCAAACTCCGAGACATCCATGCCGCGCAGCTTTGCAATGAATTGGGCGATGTGCACCACGTGCTTCGGCTCATTCGGCCGTTGGCTCCGTACCGGCTCCGGCGAGAGAAATGGGGCGTCCGTCTCGACCATGATCCGATCAAGCGGCACCAGCTTCGCTGCCTTGGCTACATCCGGCGCGTTCTTGAACGTGACAACGCCGGTGAAGCTGAGATGCGCACCGAAATCAAGCACCTTCTTCGCCTCGGCTGGCGTTGCTGTAAAACAGTGAAAGACATATCGCGAAGGGTTAAACGGGGCATCGCGCAAGATGGCGATGAGATCATCAAACGCATCGCGGCAGTGAATGACGATCGGCTTGGAAAGGCCGTCACTGGCGCACGATTCAATGAATGCAAGATGTTCAGCGAGCACTTGATGCTGCAACGGCCGCGGCGGCTTGGAATAGTGGTAATCGAGGCCCAGTTCCCCCCAGGCAACGCACTTGGGATGCGTTGCGACCGTGCGAAGGACATCCCAATCAATGGGTTCATCGCTATGCAGTGGGTGAATGCCCGCAGTGCACCATACGCCCTCATGCTGTTGTGCAATTGTCAGTCCGCGCGGGCAATCATTGGATGTCGTCGAGATCGTAATCATGCCGCGCACGCCCGCTGCGTTTGCCTCGGCGACCACGCGATCAACACGGTTGGCATAGTCTTGAAAGGTGAGATGGCAGTGTGTATCAATCATGGTCGGCACCCGATGCTACTGCTGGACGGTGAGTATCTCCTGCAGTTGCTCAAATGTTTCCACATCGCGCAGTCGCTCAACAAGATCAGGTGAGCGCATCATTCGTGCGATGCTTGCCAGCGTGCGCAAGTGTTCCTCTGCGGGTAAGTCTTGCGGACTGAGCAAGAGGATCATCACATGGGCCGGCTTCGTTACACGCGGAACCTCTAAACCATCCTTGCTCGTGACCACGAAAAACGTTGGCTGGTCCACGAACGGCACGTGGGCGTGTAGCAACACAATGCCGGGTGTCACCTCAGTGGTGTAATCCCGAGCATTTTTCGTAAGCGCTTCATGGGCGTACACAATGGCATCGGGCTTGTCCTTGAAATGCGGGGAGATCGCATATTCAAGTGCGTCGTCGAAACTCATGTGGGGGATATCTAATGCGGAACGGGCCGGTTCCAGAAGACGAGAAGGTCCATGCGTGGTTGGCTGTGACGGGCTGTACCACGTTGTGTCCGGTGTTGTCGCTTCGGATGGATAGAACAGGACCAAGTTGTGCTGCGGGAAGCGATCGACAAGCCGGCGAGGCAGCCGGCTGAGTTCTGGTGTCCAGGGTAATCGGCCTTCGCGCGTATGGAGCAGCACAAGTAGATCATCGTCATGCAGTTGTTCCTCCAGTTGCGGTGGAAGCGACGACCAGTCTGCTGCAACGAATGTCGTTTCCACTTGCGGCTTGATGCGCTTCATCCGCGGCTCAAGATGCTTGATTTCGAAGTCAGAGGCGATCACGTGAAGCTTGGCGCCCAGGCGGGTCGTCAGCAGTTTGATCGTTCGAATGGCTTCACCGAAATCGGGCTCACGCTCAGCAAACTTTGGCACGATCAACACGACTCGCTGTGTTGTGTTCAGTGGCGATGTGAGGCGACTGATAATGACCGTTTGCGAATTGTCACGTAACACCTGATCCAACACGCTTCCCAATGCCTGGCGATTGCGCGAAGGTGAGCCGGACCACCCAATGACGACCGTGCTGATTCGCAATTCCGTAACGGCCCGCGTGATGCCATTGGCAATGTTCGTATCCACACGCGTGACCGGCTGAACGGGCACGCCAGCGCCGGAGGCATAAATCACAGCGTATCCCAGCATGCGTTCGCCGGCTGCGACCTGGGTCTGCACATCGCCGGCCTCATTGGCCACCATAAGCGGATACACCGGTTCGGGTGAATCGGGACGCCGAATCATAAACGCCAGGTCCATCAGCGCTGGTGCAGAACTGGGGTTGGCCAGTGGAATCAGAATGCGTAGTGGCGCTTCACCCGGTTTGAACGGAGCAATCTCTTCCTGTAGTGCAACACGGCGGCCGAAGTGTTCAACCAACCACGGTCCGGCGATCGCGGTGAGCAGGATCATCACGACGACCGCGTTCACCTCGGTTTGTGAGAACATCTCCAACTGAAAGCCGATCAACGTCACCGCCAGGGTGGCCGCTGCTTGTGGGATGGTCAGTCCGAAGACGGTCCATCCTTCGTCTTTGGTGTAGCCGAAAGCAACGCTTGCAATCAGCGTGGCAAGCCCTTTTCCGACGATAACAAGGCCGGTGAATATCCCAGCCATGATCCACACGTCAAGTGATGTCGCCAACGCGCGGAAATCCACGAGCATGCCGATCCACAGCAGGAAGAAGGGAATGAACAATGCATCGCCGACAAAGTTCAGCCGGTTCATCAACGGCCCGGTATCCGGCACCAGGCGATTCATAGTCAGCCCGGCCAGAAAGGCCCCCACAATCGGCGCCAGCCCGACGAAGCTGCTCAACGCCGCGGAAAAAAACAGCACGACCATGAGGAAAACGAAGTCAATATCGCCTCGATCGCTGCTGACATTGCGAAAGAACCATTTGCCCAAAAGCGGCAAGCCGAAAACGATCGCTGCGACAAATGCACCCACCATGCCGCTGAATTGCATCCAGAACATCGTGGACAACTCACCGACCGACATCGCCACCACGACTGCCAGCACAGAAAGCGAAAGCCCATCCGTCACGATGGTGCCGCCAATGGCCGCAGTGACCGCTCCGTTTCGAGTAATCCCGATGCGTTTGGCCACTGGATACGCCAACAGCGTGTGGGAGCCGACGATCGACCCCAGCAGCAGGGCGGTGGCGACGTCATAGCCGAGCATCATCATGCCCGCTGTGATGCCCAGCCCCTGCGGGATGGCGAATGAGAGTGTTCCGAAAGAAATGCTCCGGCCGCGCATTTGCTTGAATTGATGCAAATCCATTGACATGCCCGCGACAAACATGAGGTACATCAGGCCGACGGTGCCAAGCAGTTCGATGGTGCGGTCACGTTCGAGGATGCCTAGTGCATTGGGGCCGGTGATCGCCCCTGCGATGAGCACGCCGATGATCCCCGGCAGCCGCAACCGCCACATTGCCAGCGGGGCGACGAGAATGATGAGCATGACCAGCGCAAAGACAAGCACCGGGTCGGTGACCGGGAGTGCGTCTGTAATGGTCTGAAGATAGTTCATTGCAAGGCCAAACGGATCTGGCGGGTCATACGCAGCGGAGAGTGACTCAACAACTCTGGCAAATACTAACACCGAACGGCCCGCACCAATCAATCACCCGTGGTAGCATCCACACTTTCTGACTGGGAACCTGAACCTGTGTTGTGGAGGTAGCCGTGGCTGATCCGAACAGACGAATCATTGTCGATGGCGTAGATTTTCGTGAACTGTTTCACTTCCCGAGGATTTTCACCGCGGTTTTAGCAGCGTTGCAACCACCGCGCCTATTGATCGCACTTTTCATGGTGCTGCTGCTGGTGAGCTTCGGTCGATTGTGGGATGGCGTGACCGGACAGGAGGCATTTGCCACAGCGACCGAGCTTGCCGGACGGAGCTTCGCCGGAATCACCAGCGCCATCATGGCGATGTCGCTTGGCTCGCTGATGCTGCATCTGGGACGGCTGTTTGTTGAACTGCCAGCAATCGTATGGAGCGAATACAAGACCTTCTCCATCATCTACGGCCTGCTCTTTGTGTTCATCATGGCGGTCGGTGGGGGAGCCATCGCCCGCATGGCTGCGATCAATGTCTCGTCGCATCAACGGCTGCCCGTGCGGCAGGCACTGAAATTTTCAATGACACGCTGGGTGCGCCTGTTCATCGCGCCGTTGATGCCACTCTTGGCTGTGGCGGTGGTGGCGGGGATCATCATGCTCATGGGCGTGTTGATGCTCGTGCCGGTGTTGAACATCATCGGCGGCATGCTCTATCTCGTCGCCCTTCTGCTGGGGCTGCTCATTGCGTTCCTGCTCATCGTCTATGCTCTCGCGTTTCTCATGGTCGTTCCAGCGATGGCGACGGAGGACTGCGATGGCGCTGATGCCCAGCAGCGTGCATACGGCTATGTGCTCAGCAGGCCGCTGCACATGGTCGGGTATCTGCTCATCGCGCTCATCGGGCTGACGCTTGGCTTCTTTGTCGTCGGGCTGTTCGCTACCGGCGTGCTGAACATCACCCCTGCGTTGTATGGCGTTTGGACTGAGGACAATCCGGCGATGGTCGCGACGGGTATGGCGGATATCTTCGGCACCGAGCGTATCTCACCGGAGGACGTTGAAAATGCCCGTTGGCACCACGTCGCTGCCGGGTGGTTCATCAATCTCTGGCAGACGCTGATCATCGGCATCGTGTGGGCGTATGTCGTTTCGTACTTCTTCAGTGCAGCGACGATCGTGTACCTGCTGATGCGACGCGCGTGCGATGGCCAGGACATCGAGGAAATCTGGCAGGGCAATGCCTACGCCTCGCCAAAGCCCGAAGAAGCGTGATGATCAGCGAACAAGGCCCGTCAGTGCGTTGAGGCCGAGCGGCTCTTTCGTGTGAAACGGCTCTGCTGCTGCGGTGCCGATGCGGCTGCCGAAGTACACGTTGGCTGCGTCGATCCACTCCACGACTCTGCGGTTTTTCTCCGGCAGGACGAACTGCGTGTGATACGCGACAATCGCATCGCGTTTGCGCTGTTCACATCCTGTGATGTCAATGCAGAATGATGGGTCCGCCACCCATCGCAGGTGCGTGCAGTAGTAGTAGAACATCCACTTGGGATAGATCGGTTCGCCGGGCAGGTCGATCTTGCTCAGCTTTGCGTCGAACCGGGCGTCTTCGACAATGCGTGTCGTTGCCACATGATCCGGATGCGCATCCTCGAAGTACGGCAGGAAGA
>PWVT01000105.1 GCA_003562195.1 Phycisphaeraceae bacterium
CGGTCTGACGGGAGCCAATCACTGGAGCACTGTCGGCAACTCCTACTCCACGAGCAACGTGGCTGGCGATTGGGCTGTTGGCGGTCTAGTGGGATACAGTCATGACGGAGCTATAAGTTTTTCCGTTTCGGCGGGCAGCGTGAGTGGCGAGTGGACCGCAGGCGGCCTAGTGGGAAGCAGCTATCTGGGTGCCGTGAGCAACTCATTCTGGGACGTCGAGACCTCTGGACAGTATGACTCAGACGGCGGCACTGGGATGACCACTGAAGAGATGAAGGATGTCGCCACGTTTGCCGGTGCAGGCTGGAACATCGTCACGGTTGCCGCAAGCGAGGCTAACCCTGCCTACACCTGGAACATCGTTGACGGCCAGACCTATCCCTTCCTGAGCTGGCAGCCTGTTTCATAGTGTAGCCACCGTGCAGAATGCCGGGCCGCTATGGTGATACGTAGGGGGTAGAACTGCACAATCGGGTGGATTGTTAGCTCGCTGCACCGTGTAGCGTTCTGTTGAACTCAGCCAACATGGATCTGAAGTGTTACCCAGGTATACATTGCGTCAGAATGCTGCTCCTTGATTACATAGTATGTCTCTAGAATCCCACACGGAGCCGGCTAACGATTGACAACGTCTTAGATTACAGTATAATGGTACCATGGAGCGGCAACAGGGTTGGTGGTGTAATGTGTGCCCCGGATGATGGCGGCAATCGGTGTGAGGCTCTGCCGGGCATGTCTCGATGCAGGAACCCTGCTCGTGAGCCTGCCATCGCAGGATCAACCGTCTCTTTCAAGACCCAGCGCTGTTCACGAGGAGTGGTTACCCAGTGCATTGAGTTTTGCGCCTGATGCGTCAGGCGGATGATGCGACTTGGAGGTGAAACATGAAGACACTGCACGGTACGCGGAGGCGCTATCGTCTGAAAAGGGTCAGCCTCCTGTTAGTCCACCTGGTCTTGATTGCCGGAATGACAGGGTGTGAGTGTAGTATAGATACTGGTCTGGTGTCTATCGACGCAGGTGCCCGTCACTCGATTGGTGTCAGGCCCGACGGCACCGTGCAGGCCTCAGGACAAAACACCTACGGAGAGTGTGATGTCGAAGACTGGACGGACGTCATCCAGGTGGCCGCGGGTGAGTGGCACTCCGTGGGTGTTAAGACCGACGGCACCGTGGTCGCGACAGGATACAACTTATACGGACAGTGTAATGTGGAGGAATGGCGGGACATCCAGCAGGTCGAATCGGGCGGCTATCACACGGTGGGGCTCAAGGCCGACGGCACCGTGGTCGCCACAGGAGATAACTCTTATGGGCAGCTCGATGTGGAGGACTGGACTGACATAGTCAGGATCGAGGCTCGGGGTTATCTGACTGTGGGGTTGAAGTCCGACGGCACTTGCGTCATCGCGGGGAGAAGACCATTTGTTAGCCAGACGCAGACCCAGCAGGCCGCCCCAGGCCACGGTCACGATGTGGGCCTGAAGGTGGACAGCACCGATGGTGTTGCGGCGACCGATGCCGGTGGGGACACCTTCACCAAGCTGCCCGACCCGGCCATTCTGCCTGCCAGCCATGGGTATGGCGTAGCCTTCAGTCATGAGTCCACCTATATGGCGGTAGCCCATAGTGACAGCCCCTATATAACCATCTACAAGAAGGATGGGGACACCTTCACCAAGCTGCCCGACCCGGCCGTTCTGCCCATAGGCGCTGGGAATGGCGTCGCCTTCAGTCACGACTCCACCTATGTGGCGGTAGCCCATAGTGACAGCCCTTATGTAACCATCTACAAGAGGGATGGGGACACCTTCACCAAGCTGCCCGACCCGGCTGTTCTGCCCATAGGCGCTGGGTATGGTGTCGCCTTCAGCCACGACTCCACCTATATGGCGGTAGCCCATACTGACAGCCCCCGGATAACCATCTACAAGAGGGATGGGGACACCTTCACCAAGCTGCCCGACCCGGCCGTTCTGCCCAGAGGCGTTGGGCGAGGTGTCGCCTTCAGCCACGACTCCACCTATATGGCCGTACAACATGCCTGGAGCCCCCGGATAACCATCTACAAGAGGGATGGGGACACCTTCACCAAGCTGCCCGACCCGACAGTTCTGCCTGGGAGCGCTGGGCGAGGTGTCGCCTTCAGCCACGACTCTACCTATATGACAGTAGCCTGCAATCACCACCCCCATGTAATCATCTACAAGAGGGATGGGGACACCTTCACCAAGCTGCCCGACCCGGCCGTTCTGCCTTACGGGCTTAGCGTCGCTTTCAGCCACGACTCCACCTACATGGCCGTAGCCCATTATTACCACCCCCATGTAACCATCTACAAGAGGGATGGGGACACCTTCACCAAGTTGCCCGACCCTGCCGTTCTGCCCAGCCACACTGGGTATGACGTCGCCTTCAGCCACGACTCTACCTATATGGCAGTAGCCCATTGGTCACATCCGTACGTAACTATATACAAGCGGGCAGCTCCACCCGCCCATGACCTGCATGTGGATACCACGGAATTGCCCGATGGCCAGGTGGGGGTAGCCTACCATGCGGCGCTTGAAGCTGGCGGAGGCACTGAGCCCTACGCCTGGGCCATCATAGATGGTTTTCTGCCGCCAGGGCTTTGGCTTAACACTGGGGCGGGCGTCATCTCAGGGACACCGACCGAAGCCGGCACCTTCGACTTCACCGTCCAGGTGATGGATGCCGCCGAGGCCACAGCTACCAGGGAGTTGTCGATTGCCGTCTCCGAGGAGATACCGGGGGTTGAGGCCTGGACGGACATCGTCCAGGTCGCCGCAGGCGACGATCACGTGGTGGGGCTCAAATCCGACGGCACCGTAGTCGCCGTGGGATCGAACCAACACGGGCAACTGGACGTCGGTACCTGGACAAAGATCGTCCAGGTCGCCGCAGGCTACGCTCACACGGTGGGGATCAGGTTCGACGGCACCGTGGTCGCCGTGGGGTTGAACGATGATGGACAGTGCGATGTCGACGACTGGACGAACGTCTTCGAGGTCGCCGCAGGCGACGCTCACACCTTGGGGCGCAGATTCGACGGCAGCGTAGTCGCCGCGGGTTCGAACGAACACGGGCAACTCGATGTCGGGGACTGGGTCTTGCCACGCCCTGACATAAAAGCCATAGTCGAGGCCTTAGATATCGCAGAGTTGATGAAGGGCATCAGCA
>PWVT01000068.1 GCA_003562195.1 Phycisphaeraceae bacterium
ATCGACATCGCCGGCTGTTTCAATGGTTCCCTCGGCGTTGGCTCCAACAGGCCCACCCCAAGTCATTCAAGCACAAGCTCGGTCGCTTGGGCGATATGGCACGCCAACTCAAGACGCTCGGCGTGTTATCGATGGAAACAGTGTTCACACAGCACCAGATTTACGACCTGCTCAGCGGCCTGCCCGGCAGCGCGGTCAAGGAGCCGCCACAGCGCGATCCCCTGCAGGCCCTGCGGCGGGCTGATCTGATCCACTACCTGCCCGATGACCTGCTCTGCAAAGTGGATACAGCATCCATGGCTGTCCTGGAAGGTCCGTTGGAAGTGCGCTGTCCGTTTCTCGATCGCGATCTTGTACGTGCCGCGCTGACCGCGCCGACGTCGCAGCTCGTACCCGGCGCAAAAGCGAGAAACAGGAAGGGCCTGCTTCGCGACATTGCACGCAAATATCTTCCTGATGAGGTTGTCGACCGCCCCAAGATGGGCTTTGCCATCCCCATCGGTGAGTGGTTCAGAGAGGACTTCGGCAACATGCAGTCACTGCTGCTGCACCATCTGCAGGATCGGGACTTGCTGCAATCGCTTTCGCTCAATAGCGATGCGGTCCAACGACTGGTTGACGAACATCTCAGCGAACACATTGATCACGGCCAACGGCTGTTTGCCCTGCTGACGCTGGCCATGTGGGGCAAGACGGCTCGCTGCGTGGCATGATGGCGCATGGGAGTCGATGGCACTTCTACTTGCGTTTTTGCACGGGAAGCGGACCATATGGCCATGTCAAACACACCAGTCAAACCGCCGCTTCGTACCACGCTGCCCAATGCTCGCGAGTTCCCGCGATTTGCTGGCATTTCAACGTTCTGTCGTTTCCCGCTGATTGACACTGTTCCGAGCGAGCAGCAGCCGGTGGACTGGGCGTTGTACGGCATTCCGTATGACGGTGGCGTGACGTACCGACCTGGGGCGCGTTTCGGGCCTCGGGCTGTGCGTGACGCTTCGCAGTACATCAAGCCGGTGCATCTGGAGCACGGGGCCAACATTGCCCAGGTGTTTTCCCTCGCCGATGCCGGCGACAGCCCAGTCAAGCCGTATTCCTGCAAAGAGACGCTTGATGCTGCGTGCGAGTTCGCCAAGACCATCGGTCAGCCATCGCACACGAAACTGCTGGCTGTCGGGGGCGACCATTCAACAGCGTATGCCAACATCCGCGCCACGTGGGAGCGGCGTGGCAAGCCCAAGGGTGGGCTGGCGATGATTCACTTCGATGCGCATCTTGATACTGCCGGTCCGATCTGGGGCGAATCATGGACACACGCATCGCCGTTCAAACACGCCATCGAGGAGGGTCTGATCGACCCGAAGCGTATGGTGTCGATCGGCATTCGTGGACCGCTCAACACTGCAGATGACCTACAGTACGCCCATGTGCACGGCATTCAGATTGTCACATACGAAGACTGCACGACTGATGCAGGCATTTCACGGATTGATGATTTTCTCGAGCGCATAGGGCCGGATGAGACCTATCTGACATTCGATATCGACTGCATCGACCCCGCATTCGCGCCCGGCACCGGCACGCCGTGCTGTGGTGGGTTCTCCACCGCTGAGGCATTCGATCTGTTGCGACTGTGCGCGGGGGCGAACCTCGTCGGTGCAGATGTTGTTGAAGTGTTGCCGGATCGCGACCCGGCTGGCATCACCGCCTTGGCTGCAGCACATGTGATGTTCGAAATCCTGGCACTTGCAGCGGTATCTTCAGGGCTGAACGACGAGTCGTGATGAAAGTTCAGTCAAGACATTCCAAAGAAAGGTTACGGCTCGAAATGAGGAGATCCTGCCGATGCGATTGAATGATCTGGTTGTATCCGTACTTGCCGCACTGCTCCTGATGTTGGGCGGGTGTGAGATGAACCTTGTGACCGCCAGTGAAACGCGCGATCAGTACACGGCGCATATTGCGGGCAGCATCATTGATGTGCAGGGAACCAACGGCAGAATTGAGATCAAAGCTGATCCCAACCGTGAAGATGTACACCTTCAGGCGGTACTCGTTGCCGGCGGCTCAACCAGCGAACATGCCGAGCAGCGCCTGGCCGAGACAGTGCTCTCGATGACGCGCGATACGGATCGCACACTCTCGATCACAGCAGAGTTCCCCTCATCAATGTCACACCGTGACCGGGCCGATTTAACAATCACGCTTCCCGGTGCAAGCGAACTCCGAGTGAACAATACGAACGGCGGGATTTCCGTCTCGGGCATGGAGAGCACCCTCACCGTGACATCGACCAATGGCACAATCACTGTTGAAGATCATCATGGAGAAGCATCTGCGTCAACAAGCAACGGTCGCGTCAGCTTCACACGGCATACCGGGCCAGTATCGGTACAAACCACCAACGGACGTGTGACCTTTGAGGATCATGATGGCAGTGTTGAAGCACGAACCATCAACGGTCGCATCACTGTCCATTTGAAACCCACTCAGCGCGGCCCGCTGCTACTGCGCACGACCAACGGCAGGATTACCGCTACCATCGGTTCCGGATTTGCTGGCGAGATGACCATGCGGTCGAACAACGGATCATTGACCGTCACAGACACTGCGGGCAACGTGGACAGCAAATCGATCGAACGCCGGCGAGGTACGCTCGTGTTCAAGAACGACGGCGAGGCATCCGAGCTGCGCACCACCAACGGCAGCATCACTGTGCGAACATCCGAGTAAGAACTCAGTTCACGCGCGGGCCTGCATCACGTACGGCCTGATCGATCTCGTACTTCTTGTCATTCTCACGGAACAGCGTGGCTAACTCCAACGCCTTCTTGTCGTAGGCGTCGCCATCGTCCCACGTGCCGCGTGGATTGAGCGCTTCCTTGGGCACGCCAAACGCTTCGGTCGGCATCATCAGGCCGAAGATTTGATGCTCTTCATACTTCACATCACGAAGTGAGCCATTGAGGATGGCGGTCACGAAGGCGCGGGTGTAAGTCAGGCGGAAGCGATGCCCCACGCCGTACGGGCCGCCTGTCCAACCAGTGTTGAGCAGCCACACATCCGAGCCGTATTCTTCCAGACGCTTGGCAAGCCACCGGGCGTACACCATTGGCGAACGCGGCAGGAACGGGCCACCGAAGCACGGGCTGAAATTCGGCTGCGGCTCGG
>PWVT01000274.1 GCA_003562195.1 Phycisphaeraceae bacterium
CCACCGACGTGACCGCCAAGTTCGGCGGCTTCAACGTCTTCGGTGCCTATCACTTCAGCCACACCGACGTGAACATGGGCCCCGCAGCGGGCGTGCCCGGCAACTGGCGTAACCATGGCATCGTGGCTCAAGGTGGTTTCCAGATCACCGATGAGTTCGAAGTCTTCGGCCGCTACGAGCACATCTGGTTCGACAGCGACCTCAACGCGAACGACCTGAGCATCCTGACCGGTGGTGTGAACTACTTCATCTCCGGTCACCAGGCCAAGCTGACGGCTGACATCGGCTACGCCTTCAAGGAAATGGATGTCGCTGGTGTTGCTGGCCAGACCGGTTGGCGCAACGACGGTGGCAGCGATGACGGCCAGATCGTCATCCGCACCCAGCTTCAGCTTCTGTTCTGATCTGAAGCAACGATTGGATCGATCACCGGCCGACCCTCACGGGTCGGCCGGTTCTTTTTTGCGATCGTGCGCGCGCCAACGCGCCTGGCAGCAACGCGAAAATCGTCGTGTTGAGAAAAATGTGTACTGCTGCATTGCAGCGTCCTGACGATACTGACTCCGCGCCGATGCGCAGCGGCGCGCGCTGCCGTTGCCGTTGGCCCCTCTATAGGGGCATGCTTTTCTCTCATCGCACATGTCGAACCACGATGCAACACGACAAGACTCGGCGTTGGAAACGGGTGCTCTGTTGGTTGAGTGACCTGGCCTATTGCGACGGCCAGGTAAAGTCCCCCCATTCTGACGATGCAAACGTTCATGGACCGCCTACAATGGCGACTTCCCTCATTTTCAGCGAAATACTCTGCCGTGCCCGTACGAAATTTCTCCATCATCGCTCATATTGACCACGGAAAGTCCACTCTGGCGGATCGTTTGTTGCAGGCCACCAAGGCGGTTTCAGACCGTGATCGTCGCGAGCAGTTCCTCGATGACATGGATCTTGAGCGTGAGCGCGGCATTACCATCAAGGCCTCCGCGGTCACGGTGCATCACACCTACAACGGCGAGGACTACCAGCTCAATTTCATCGACACTCCCGGCCATGTGGACTTTGCTTATGAAGTCAGCCGGGCCCTGACCGCGTGCGAGGGTGCGATCCTCGTGGTGGACGCCACGCAGGGTGTCGAAGCCCAGACGGTCGCCAACGCGTATCTCGCGGTGGAGAACAACCTTGAGTTGATCCCCGTGGTCAACAAGATCGATTTGCCCGCAGCCGACCCGGAACGCGTAGCGATGGAGATCGAGCACGTGCTCGGCCTGCCGGCTGAGGAGTGCATTTACTGCTCAGCCAAGACCGGCCAAGGCATTGTCGAGTTGCTGGACGCGATCTGCGCCAAGCTGCCCGCGCCCCGGCCGCCGGTGACCGATCGCACTCGCGCGTTGATTTTCGACAGCCACTACGACGACTACCGTGGTGTGATCGTGTACTTCCGTATTTTTGACGGCACGCTGAAGGTCGGGGACAAGATTCGCATGATGAGTTCTGGTCGCACATTCACCGTGACTGAACTCGGCAGGTACACACCCACACCGACAAAGGTGAAATCGCTTGGCCATGCAGAGGTGGGGTACATGGTCGCGGCGATCAAGACGCTTGAGGATGTGAACGTCGGTGACACGATCACACTGGACAGCGCACCTGCGGATCAGCCGCTGCCGGGTTACAAGGAACCGCAGCAGATGGTCTTCTGCGACTTCTATCCCGCGACGCTCGGTGCTGACGCTGGTCGCAAGGGTGATTATGAAGCGCTCCGAGACGCCATCGAGCGTCTGCATCTCAACGACGCCAGTTTTACGTACGAAGCGCAGCACTCTGAAGCGCTTGGCTTTGGTTTTCGCTGCGGGTTTCTCGGCCTGCTGCACATGGACATTGTGCAGGAGCGGTTGGAACGTGAAGGCAAGCTGGAGATTGTCCAGACCGCGCCGACGGTGAGCTATCAGATCGAGATGAGCGACGGGGCGATGGTGGAGATCCACAACCCCGCTGATCTTCCGGATATGTCCAAGGTCAAGGCGATTCACGAGCCGATCGTGAAAGTCGAGATCATCTGCCCCAATGAGAACATCGGCGACCTGATGAAACTCTGCGACGCCCGCCGCGGCATGTACAAAGGCCAGCGGTTCGTGAGCGAAACGAGGCAGATTCTGGATTACGAACTGCCGTTGGCGGAAATCATCTACGACTTTTACGACAAGTTGAAATCCATCACGCGCGGTTACGGCACGATGGACTACGAGGTTACCGGCTATCGCCCGGACCGCTTGTCGAAGGTGAACATCCTCGTCAACGGCATGCCCGTGGAAGCGCTCAGTTTGATTTGCCATAAGGACAATGCTGAGCAGCGCAGTCGATTGATCCTCAAGAAACTCAAAGAGCAGATTGACCGCCACCAGTTCGAGATACCGCTCCAGGCAGCAATCGGCGGGAAGATCATCGCCCGCGAGTCAATCAAGGCCATGCGAAAGAACGTTACGGCCAAGTGCTACGGCGGCGACATCACCCGCAAACGCAAACTGTTGGAAAAGCAGAAGGAAGGCAAGAAGCGGATGAAGAATGTCGGCAATGTCAACATTCCCCAGGAAGCATTCCTCGCGGTGCTCGATCAGGGGGAGTAATCATCAAAGTCTACACGCGACGAAGTGTGAACTTTTTCAGTTATGTCAGATTTCTCTTCCGACAACACGCCATATGACACGATCGGCGGCGACGAGCGCGTGCGGGCGTTGACCGATGCGTTTTATGATCACATGGATCAGGACCCTGCGTATGCGACGATTCGTAAGCTCCATCCGCCGGACTTGACGGAGTCGCGTCAGAAGTTGTACGAGTTTCTCTCAGGCTGGTTGGGCGGGCCGAATTTATACGTCGCCAAGCACGGTCATCCGCGTTTGCGCGGGCGACACATGCCGTATTCCATTGGCGAGGTAGAGCGCGATCAATGGCTCGCGTGCATGGCGCGTTCCATGGATGACTGCGGCATCGACGGCGAGCTTCGCAGCTTCCTTGATGATCGCTTCGCGCATGTGGCCAACTTCATGCGCAATCGTGAGGAGTAATCACGGTGCGGGCGATTTGCCCCGCGCCAAGCCAAGCACCAGACTCACCAGAAACACGATGATGAAGATGAAAAACAGGATGCGCGCGATATCCGTTGCGGCTCC
>PWVT01000153.1 GCA_003562195.1 Phycisphaeraceae bacterium
TCGCGGCGGCGGCGTCATCGTGGGCGCCGGCCAACACGGCGCCGAGGCGACACGACTCACCAATCAATGACGCAGTCTTTCGTTGGACGATCTCCAGGTATGTCGCTTCATCCACACCGTAATCATCACGATGGTGAAGCTGCACAAGCTCGCCTTCACAAAGCGTATTCGTCACCTTACCGAGCGCGAGGTTGATCGCCGGCTCACCCATCGTCGAGCACAGGTGAAACGCATTGGAGATGAGGTAGTCGCCGAGCATGACGGCAGCTTCATTGCCCCAGAGGTGATTGACGGTTGCGCCGTTTCGCCGCATGTCCGCTTCATCGAGCACATCGTCATGCACGAGTGTGGCCATGTGGATCATTTCCACCACAGCAGCAACGACGCGGTGATTGTGCGTAAGCACATTGGCCTCAGCACTGCATCGCACGCCCATGCCGCTCAGCAGGACCAGTGTCGGCCGCAGCATTTTGCCACGATATTGCTCGATGTGCATGCATAGCGCGTTCACAGCGGACAGCTCGCTTGCAAGCTGCCGCTCGAAAATTACCGCGACCTGCTCAAGCTGCTCGTTGAGCTGCTCAACCACTGGTCGATGTGTCGGGGCAATGTCAATCAGTCCGCGCATGGGTGAAATTGTAGCACTCGACAGCGACGTACCTGCATCGGCCGAGCGTTACTTGATAGCGACGACATAAGCAATCCAGCCCGGACACGCTTCGCCGGCCTCCGACACACTCCACTCACCGTTGCCTTCTTCAGTTTCCTCGTCAGTGCCTTCCCAGTACACAACAACTTTCTTGAACCCTGCTTCCGTCAGCAGCTCGCGAAGTTCCGGAATGGTCCACAGCCGCCATTCGTAGGTGAAGGCCTTCTTGATCTTGGTCCCGTCGGGGAATCGGAAGTGAATGTGGTTTACCGCGCGACCGGTGATGGGGTTGTAGTGATGCTGGTCCCAGACATACGTGAACCCGTCGAGGTCGCGTTCCTCTTCCATTTCCAGGTAGGAATCGCTGCCGCCGTACACATCCAGCAGGAACATGCCGTCATCAACGACACCCTCATACACATGCTTAAAGTACCGCAGCATGTCCGGTCGGGTGTCGAAGATGCTGTAACTGAAGTTCATCGCAAGAACACTATCCACGCGTTCGGTCTGGACAGTGCGAACGTCTTCGGTCAGCAGCGTGACGCGGCTCATCTGGTCTTTGTTGAGGCGGAATGGCATGCGCTTGGCACCCCAGTCAAGCACCGGCTGGTGGAGGTCCACGCCAATCGCAGTGTTGGTTTTGCGTCGTTTGACCCATTCCATACACACCGCTGCGGTGCCGCAGAAATCTTCACGGATCGACTTGCACTTCCGGTTGTGCTGCTCTTTCCAGACTTGGTCGATCAGGTCACACTCAGCTTCTGGTTCCTGAACCGACAACTCGTAAAGCTCGTGAATATCGCTGTCGGCAGCCGTTCGCCAGCCCTTTTTCTTCTTGGAAGATTTTGGCTTTGTGGTACGGGATTTCCCGGCTGATGGTTTAGGAGCGACGGCAGAGGATGTTGCACTTGTCATGGGGTACAAGTGTAGCGACACCGGGCGTTCATGTATCACGCGCACGATTGCTGGAACGATTTTTTCTCGTTACATGCGACCGCCGTGATCGGCAAGAAGCTGAACGATTTCGTGATGACCTCGGTCAACCGCCGTACGCATCGGCGTCAGGTTACCGTCCACTCCAGCTCTGACATTGATATCCGCACCACCTTCAATCAATGCTCGAACGGTCTCAAGTTGACCGGCTCGTGCCGCCCAATGCAGTGGCGTGGCGCGATGCGGCGCGTCGGCGGGGATGTCAACATCGGCACCGGCCTTGATCAGCGCGCGGACGATATCGGTGTACCCTGCTCTCGATGCGGCGTGCAGCGCGGTGAAGCCGCCGCGATGATCATCGGCGACATATTCATTCAAATCGGCCCCAGCGGCGATATTGGCTCGGACCTGATCGAACTCGTCCGCTGCGGCTGCCGCATACAAGGACATGCGAATCGGAGGAACATTGTCAAGATCAAGCTCAAATTCGTCGGAATGTGTTGCGCCGGTTTGCACCCGCTCGGTCTCAGAGTCATTTACGCCAGTATCCGTAGGAGCCGGCGTCGTGTTCGCCGAATCAGAATCGTTACAAGCAGGCAAGACAAGCAGCAGCAGGGCAGAAGCTGCGAAAGCCAACAGAAGTGACCAGGAGATACAAGGTTGGGGTGTTTTCATAGAAGGAGTCTCATGGATGGCGATGTTTTGAGGCCCGCCTCGACAACACACTATCGGGCGTGGCAGACCGTCAGTCAAGTATGTTTCTGCTCCAAATGCCCATACACTAGGCCATGGAGACTGGAAACCACGAATCAGTGTCGACCGAATCGGCTAGCGACGTCAATTCCCTAACTCAGACAGTGTCGGGAAACCCCGAACCGGGAACCCGCACAACCGTTACGACCGCGTCAAGCCCCCCAAACGTCACTGGGGGGAGTCTTGCCGAGCGACCGGAACTGTGGACGGTCGAGGATGCCAGACAGCGCTACCAGATCGCCGCCTGGGGACAGGGCTTCTTCGAGATTAATGATGCCGGCCATGTCGAGGTTCGTCCACACCGATCGGAAAAGCCGTCGATCGATATTTTCGAGGTGATTCAGGGGCTGCATGACCGTGGATTGCAAACGCCAATTCTCATTGGATTCGGCGACCTGTTGGCACAGCGCATCCGCGATCTGCACGATGCGTTTTCCCAAGCCATTGCTGAGAACCAATACAAGGGCAAGTACATCTCGGTGTATCCCATCAAGGTCAATCAGCAGCGACACCTCGTTGAGCAAGTTCATGCGCATTGCGAACCGCTGGGCTTCGGACTTGAGGTCGGGTCAAAGCCGGAGTTGCTGGCTGTGCTCGGCCTGACTGCAGAGACCCCGCAAATGCCGATCATCTGTAACGGCTTCAAGGAAGGTCGCTATGTTGACTTCGTCACGCTCGCGATCAAGCTCGGCCGAAACATTATCCCCGTCATTGAGAACATCACCGAGTTGGAGCTTCTGCTCCAGGCAGCCGAACGATTTGATGTCCGGCCGCGCATTGGTGTGCGCGTCAAGCTGGATGTTGAAGGCGCTGGACGCTGGCGGTATTCAAGTGGTGCGAAAGCCAAGTTCGGCCTGGCTATATCCGAAATTCTGGACGTGTTCAATTTGCTGAAGCAGCGCGATATGGCTGATTGTCTGCAGTTGCTGCATTGTCACATGGGTTCGCAAATACATGACATTCGCAGCGTCAATGCAGGCATCAATGAGCTGGCACGCGTGTATGCCGAACTGGTGAAGCTCGGCGCGGGACTGAAGTACCTTGATGTAGGCGGCGGGTTAGGCGTAGATTATGACGGAAGCCAGACCGACTTTGAGTTTTCCATGAACTACTCGCTCACCGAATACGCGGGCAACGTGGTGTATCGAGTCATGGCCATTTGCGACGATGAAGGAATAGAGCATCCAACCATCATCACAGAATGTGGTAGAGCCATGGTCGCACATCACAGCGTGCTTGTGTGTGACGTACTCGGCTCGAACAGGCCAGATCGCTTTACCGTCAGCGACGACCTCCGCAACGCCATCGCCATCAACAACACTGTCCCTCGTCCAATCATCGACCTCCTGGAAGCACACGATCGAATCAGCGAAGAAACATTACTGGAGTGCTATCACGATGCTCAACAGGCCCGTGATGAGGCGATGAACCTGTTCCATGTGGGGCATTTGCGGCTGGTGTACCGCGGCTACATGGAGCAGATCTTCTGGTCGGTGTGTGTGCGAATCCGCGACATCTGTCGCTCGCTTGAAGTCGTCCCCGAAGAGTTGGCTGATCTGGAGCAGACGCTCAGCGACACGTATTTCTGCAACCTGTCGATCTTCCAATCGCTGCCCGACTCATGGGCGATCGACCAGCTCTTTCCAATCATGCCGATCCACCGCTTGGGTGAAGAGCCCACACGTCAGGCCTCGCTTGCGGATATCACCTGTGATTCGGACGGTAAGGTTGACCGCTTCATTGATCTGGCTGATGTAAAGAACACGCTCGACTTGCATGCCGTCACTCCAGGATCAAACTATTACCTCGGTGTGTTTCTCGTAGGCGCGTACCAGGAAACCCTCGGTGACTTGCACAACCTATTTGGCGACACGCACGTTGTACATGTACGCCTGGATGAAGATGGCGAGTGGTGGGTCGATCACATCGTCGAGGGCGATACCATCCGCGAAGTACTCTCGTATGTGCAATACGACGTCGATCGCCTGCATCAGCAATTCCGACGTGAATGTGAGCATGCGGTACGCACAAAGCGATTGAGCGTGGGTGAAAGTCGCCGACTGGTTAATGCGTTTGAGTCCGGCCTGTCCGGATACACCTATCTTGAGTGACAGAGCATTACCGCCCATTGGCTGTACCGTTGGATTGCGGTACGCTGCGCAGCATGAACTCACACGGCTTCCTTGACCTTCCGCTGGATTTTCGCGATCCCAAAACCGCACGCATTTCCATCATTCCCGTGCCCTACGACTTAACCAGCACCTACAAGAAGGGCGCTGACCGCGGGCCTGCGGCAATGATCGAGGCATCATCGCAGGTTGAGCTGTACGACATCCCAACGCGCAGCGAGGTCTATCGCCAAGGAATCCTCACACACGACCCTGTTCTGCACAACGGCCCGCCTGAGGAATTAGCCACACTGGTGGAACAACGCGTAGCGCACGAATTGGAGCGAGATCGCCTGCCGGTCTGTCTGGGCGGGGAACACTCCATCAGCATCGGCGCAATCCGCGCTGCGGCCAAACACTGCGGGAACTTAAGCGTTTTACAAATCGATGCGCACGGCGACACCCGTGACAACTACGAAGGGTCATCGTGCAACCACGCGTGTGTCATGGCCCGCGCGATGGAGGTGGCCTCGACGATCCAGGTGGGCATCCGGGCCATTGATGGGCAGGAAGTGGCGAACATTGACGAAACACGCGTGTTTTACGCCCATGACATACTCGCTGCGTCGGATTGTTCATGGATGACCAGCGCGGTCGACAGATTGTCCGAAAACGTCTACATCACCATTGACCTGGACGCGTTCGATTCAAGCATCATGCCAGCCACCGGCACACCTGAGCCGGGCGGACTGGACTGGCAAACTGTCAACACCCTGATCGCCCGTGTCACAGCCACTCGCCGTGTGGTCGGCTTTGATGTGGTCGAGTTGTTGCCCACTGAACAGCATTGGGCATGTGACTTTCTCGCTGCCAAGCTGGTCTATCGCGTGATGAGCATGGTTTTTGCTGCACGTGGCTGAGTGTCTGGTCGATACCATACGTCGCATGACGTCACATCCACCTCCCGCACCTCCGGAGTTCGCGAAGGATAATTCCGCTGATCTTACGCCTGCATTGAAGCAGTTGCTCGCCGGAGAAACACTCTCGGCCGAGCAGACCACCGCTGCATTTGAGGCCATGATGACTGGTAAGGTGCATCACGGTGAGATGGGCGCTCTGCTCGCGCTGCTTGCCACGCGTACACCCACGCCGGACGAGATTCTCGGTGCAGCCCGTGTGATGCGAGCCCATGTTGATGCAGTACCGTCATCATACAATCCTGATGATCTTGTCGATACCGCGGGGACCGGCGGTGCGCCCAAGACATTCAACGTCTCGACTGCTGCAGCCATTCTCGCAGCAGCGGCGGGAGTCAAAGTTGCCAAACACGGGAACCGCTCGCGCACGGGCCGCGGCTCTGCGGAAGTGCTCAAGGCGCTCGGAGTCAACGTCGATGCGCCGCGAGACGTGCAGGCCAGATGCCTGAATGAAGTGGGCGTGTGCTTCTGCTTTGCCATTCATCATCACCCGGCAACCAAGCATGTGATGCCCGTGCGGCTGGCTCTCGGTTTCCCCACAATCTTCAATCTGCTCGGCCCGCTCACCAATCCGGCTGGTGCGCGACGACAGGTGATGGGCGTATATGAAGCGAGGTTTCTCAAGCCCATTTCAGAAGCGCTGGCAAACCTCGGCGCCATCCGCGCGATGGTTGTCCACAGTGACGATGGACTGGACGAACTTTCGATTTCAGCACCAACGCAAATCATGCATGTTGAGAATGGCAAAGTCCGCGAGGACCGTATTTCGCCGAGCGAACTCGGCTTGACCGAATCGCCGCGCGAAGCGGTGCAGGCCCGAGATCTTGACCACGCCGCAGAGTTGATTCGGGGCGTCATTGATGGTTCTGTTACTGGCCCGCCACGCGACATGACTTTGATCAACACTGCTGCAACCTTGCTCGTTGCTGGTCTTGTTGATGACATGGCTGCTGGCGTCGAACAGGCACGCATCGTAATTGAAAGCGGCGCAGCCGATGCTACCCTGACGAAACTCGCTTCAGTGTCAGCGCAGTAAGGCCAGATTCGATCATCCGGGCGGCTGTACCAGCAACATCGGTTGCTGAAGGATCAGCCGATCGTGGATTGGGCCATACGCGCCTTCGCCCATCTCAATGGTCAGTTCGCCGTCGGTTAATGTCGGAATGATGTCCACGTGAATCGTCGCGGAGGGGTTGTCGCGATTCAGTCGCGCGCGGAACAGTTCCTCGCGGCCATCGCGGACAATCAACTCAAAGTCGCCCCAGGCGCGTGATATTTCTGGAAGGATGGCCTCGGCAGCGAAACGGGTTGTATGAGGTGGAAGGGAGTACCGGGCTACCAGAGGGCCGATTAATTCGATATCGGCTAATCCAAGTACCGCCACTCCTTTAAGCACGTGCGGTTTTGGTACTTCGAATCGCGTGATCGGCCCGTCGACTCGATGAACCGGCAACGTGGCAAGTGGGACCATCGCCGACGGGTCAAGCAGAATCGCTGCGATCTCGATAGCCATTAATCGTGTGGGCGGATCTTCCGGGCCATGCCAGCGTGTTGACATGCGAGCTCTGCCACTCTCTTCGATCTGCACATCGTGGACATCCACGATTGTTCCATCGGTCACCCAGAGGCGGACTCCTTCCGGCTCGCGATGCGGGGCGATCAGCCGCACCGATGCAACGTTGCGGAGCGGCAACTCCAGCAATCGAACTTCACCGTTCCGCTGCACTTCGAGCAACACCGGATCACTTAATCCGGCGATAAACCCTTCTAGGCGATCGCCATTCGTCAAGAGTACAACATCAGCATCAGCTTGCTCCGGCAATGCAGCCCGGGCACGAAACTGCACGGTTAAAACATCATCAAGCGGTACATCAATACGCCCAAGCCACGGATGTCGCCAGGCAAGCACATCCTCCTCATCCGCGCTGGCTACGGCTTCGCCCGGTAATCGTTGGCCATCAGCCAACTCAAGCATACCTGTTCGTGATGGCTTAATTTCCACATCTGCGGCGGCAATGGCGATGAACTGATCGGTCCGATCGCTTCGCTCACGGTTCCCTAGCTGCCGCGTCCTGACCGTGTGCAAGTCAAGCGAGACCAACTGCGCTTCTGAAACACGAAGGTCTTGACCGATCAACACAAACCTGGATGCATCGGCCTGCGCCTCACGCTCGCCAAGCGCGCTCAGTGTGAAGCAAAGTGCTGCTACGAGGAAGGTCGATACGCGCATAGGACTACCTATTTTTGGAAAATGGGAAGGTACCGCTTGGGCATTTGCAGAATGATCAAGCTCATTGCCGTGCCGTACGCGCCGCCTGCATGATGGTCCATCCATGCACCACTGCTGGCCTGCCGCTCGATCAACTCTTCTCGGATACCCGGCCACCAGCGTCGCCAGTGCTCGCCACCTGCGAGGTACATTGCCTGCACGGCGTAGTAGTGGCCGTAATAGTAATGCGCCTGGCTCGGCCGGGTCTCGCCAGGTAGGGCGATTTGCATGAGGTACTCCACGCCACGATCGATGGAGTCATCTTCATAAATGCCGGCATAGAAGAGGGTCGCCACACCAGCCGCCGTACGAGGCCAAGCCGAGCCGCCAGTCGTAAGCATGTACTTGAAGCCACCATCGGGATTCTGACAGGCGCGGACGTACTCGACCGCGCGGTCGATCGTTTCAGCTGGCACGCGAATGCCCGCATTACGAGCGGCACGCAGCGCCATCACCTGCGCAATCGTCACAGACACATCAGCATCATACGGCACGGGGTTGTACCGCCATCCACCTTCATCGTTCTGCGTGGCGACAATCAATTCGACTGCTTTGACCAGCGCATCATGAACTCGGCGCTCAAGCGCACCGCCATGGTTCATGCCATAAATTTCCGCAAGAAACAGCGCAGCAAAGCCGTGACCGTACATTGGACCGTGCGAGGTCTCGGCCGCGAGCAGGCCGCTTTCAGTCGAGTGGGCCAGAACAAACTCCAGCGCGTGTGATACTTCATCACCGTAAGGCCCTCGGCCGGGAAGATTGCCATCTGCCATGAAAGCAATCGCAGCCAGCGCGGTGATACCAACATTCCGGCCGTACCGACCGCGACCGAATGATCCATCGGAGTTCTGCTGCGACTGCAAATACCGAAAGCCGCGCTCAACGGCCTCGTGCAGTTCGGGCGTCATTTCATTTTCAAGCGGCTGATTTTCCGCGCTGGCATCCGGACGTTCTGCCAATTGCTGCGTTTCCTGTTGATCATCAGCAAACATCGGCACAGCGAGTGCCAAAGCCGTAGCTGGAATCATCGCAATTGCGAAGAAAAACGTCGTACGCATGCATCACTCCTCAGCCAAACGTCGGTAATACTCCCGCGTCATCTGTTCGTACAAGCTCGAGAAGCGTTCCTGGCGACCTTGCAGCAGCATATCGCGCACGCGCTGCGGCAGGGCACCCCATTCGGCACGAGTCTCCTCGAGCGCCGAATCGAGATCCTCTTGTTGCAACGGCGGGCCTTCGGTTTCTTCACCGTCCTCGCCGTTACCTTGCTGGGACTGCTGTTGATTCTGTTGCTGCTGGTCTTGACGCCCGGGGTCGGACTGCTGGCTGTCCGGCTGCTGTTGCTGATCTGAGCTGGATGAAGACGAAGAGCTTTGCTGCTGCCGTGCCTGGTCGATGAGCTGCTGGAGTTTTGAGAGCACGTCCTCCTGGATGCGCTGCGTGCCGATTCCAGCATCGAAACTGACATCCAGCAAGTCCGCACTGCGAGCCATCTCTGCAAGGGCCTGTTCAAATGCGTTGGCCAAGTGTTCGCCGGAAAGTTCCCGCTCAAGGTCCTCCTGACCGGATCGTTCTGCCGCCGCTTCACCGCTTGCATCGGCCTCGTCTTCATCGAGGCCAAGCAGGTCATCCAATGAAGGCGGCGCGTCAGGCGACAGACCGTCGCGTTCGGTTGATGGCGTTGCGGGCTTCTCGTCGTCGGCACCTTTGCCATCTGCATTAACCCCGATCGGTGCAACAAAGCACGTCATCGTGAAAAGCAGGCCAGCGGGTAGCGCGATCAATCGATTTCGATTGGCGTTGTTCATTGCAAGTTCTCCAGCATCTGTTGGCCCATGTGCAACAAGTCGCGTTGCAAATCGCCAAGATCCCGCATTCTGTCGCGACGCTGGACTTCGGTCAGATCCGCCCGGCTGTCAAGCTGCCGCGTCTGATTGTAGATCTCTTCCTGCAGGCCACGAAGCAGGCGAAGTTCTGTCACTGGTGGAATCAACGCTTGCTCCTCATCGCTGCCCCCTTCTCCTTCGCCTCCACCGTCGCCATCCTGAGCAAATTCATCCGGCGGCTGCATGGATTCTTCCAACGCCTCGATCAAGCGGCCAAGGCGCTGGGCGATCATGTCCTGACGATCGGTGGTTTCAATGGTGATGGTGCCCTGGTTCAGTTCACCGCTGATGCGCTGCGACCATGTGTCAATACGGCGATGAACGTGCGAGAACATTGGCGATTCGAGAATATCGCTGACATCGCGTTGCAGGTCGTCCAGGCCCACACGAATGTCATCCTGTTGTGTCCCAAGCCGCCTGGCTTCCACAAGCTGCCTGCGATTGAGCTGTTCGTGCTCAGCGAGATCGAGTGTCGCCGCGCGCAGAGTGGTCTGCCGCTCTAGGAACGCACGGTATGCTGCGATCAATTCCTCGCGGCGACGGCGGATTTCCTCTTCCTGCGCCTGCTGTTCAAGTTCCTCGGCCAGTACCCTCGCTTCATTGAGCAGCTCAAGCGACCGCTCCTCGGCCTGCTCGGCTGCGTCATGATCGATAGGGTCGGCCCGCAGCCCGACGATCGCCGCACCTTGAGCATCGGCAGCACGATCGAGTGTTCGAGCGATTCGACGTGTCTGTTGGCCAGCGGCTCGCGCTTCGCTGGCGACCGACTGGGTGTTCTGATTCAAGCGAATCATTGCCCGATCTCGGCCGGAGTAATCTCCCGAATGCTTGGCGCGGTCCAGAGCAGACAATTCGTTTTCCTGCACAAATATGAGGCGATCAATCGATTCCTTCAGACTCGCCAATTGTCGCAGCAATTGCTCTACCTCGGCACGACGTGTGTCTTCAATGTCCTGCAACATGCGCTGCATGGTCTGCGACGCCCCCTGCTGACCGGCCTGCGCGCTGCGAAGCTGATTCTGCTGTGTACGATCGGCTGCAGCTTCCAAATCACGATCAAGCTCACGCTGCTCTGCTGTGTCCGCTGCTCCGCGCATGGCCGAGGCAGCACGTGGGTCGGCATCCTGCATAGCGTCGGCACGGCGGCGGAGATCCTCTACGAGTTGACGTGCTTCATCGCGAAGGTCGCGCTGCGCTCGCGCAATACGCTCTAACTCCGATGCATCATCACCGGACATTTCCTCCAGCGATTGGCCGATCGTGCGATCATGCAATTGCGATGTTTCCTCTGCAAGCTGCGCCTGTTCCGCAAGCAGACTTTCCAGTTGCCGCGTGATCACCCACGTGTCCTCATCACGATCAAGCAGTTCAATGAGGTCGGTCAATTCTTCACGGACCTCCTGCTGGGCATCGAGAATGGGTTGCTGCTCGTCAAGCTCACCTGCCGAGTGCTGAGCAATCTGCTCGACAGCGTCATTCGCAGCCCGGCCGGCGAAGTCGAGCAAGTCGCTGGATTGAAGCATTAGCGAAGCAAGTTGCTCGTCTTCAAGCCGATTCGCCTGCATCTGTTGCTGCAATTGCTCGACGGCTTCACGCTGAGCGGCGATGCGCTCGCTGAGCTGTGCCTGGGCGCGTTCAATACCCGGTTGCACGCCTGATTCAGCAATAGAATCCTGCAATTCCGATTGCAGCGATTCAATCCGCATTGCGTTTTGGCGCACCACGCCAAGTTGCCGACGAAGCTGAGTTGCGAAATCGAGCTCGCTGATGATTCGCAAGCGTCGTGTGGGCGAAACGACCGGTTCATGCGCTTGCCCGTCCAAATCGTAGACATCCTTCGCTACCGCATTGATCACCAGCACATCGCCCTCTGATACGTCCAGCAGCGCAATGTCAAGCTCCGCCTGCAAGCGCGCGGACATGCCGGTGACACTTTCGCTTTGCTCCCAGAGCAGCACATGGTCACTGTCATCTTGTTTGCGAACCTCGATCGCCAACTGCGACAGCGCGACATCATCTTGCGCTTCACCAGCCAGCGGCACTATCGCGCTGGCGAGCACCGCTTCATCGGCCTGTGGTTCGGTGATGGTCACGCTGGGTGGATGATCCGCCACCGCTTCGATGCGATAGCTGATTGGCTCAACATTTGTCAATCCATATTCATCAGCCAGTTCAATGAAAATATCTCGTGATTCCTTCAACGACCAGTTCAGGGTCCAGCGCTGTCGTGACGCATCGGCGTCAAATGTAGGTAGCGCGGCATCGTCCCATCCCAGCATGGTCCGAATTTCGCTTTGATCTGCAGGCGTCGGCAGGGGCTTGTTCAACTGCAATGTGAGTGTCACA
>PWVT01000179.1 GCA_003562195.1 Phycisphaeraceae bacterium
GAGCCCACGATTTATCTTGTGACGATCTTCATGGTGATGCTCATCGCCAGCATCATTGCGATTGTCATGCTCATCGCTCTGCGACCCAAGCCCGAGGATCGAAAGTAACGTATCGCTCAACGAGAACTTGAAGAAATGACTACAACCAACGTAATGCATAAGAAAACGATCGATCAGGTCGATGTCGCAGGCAAACGCGTGCTGATGCGCGTGGATTTCAACGTGCCTTTGGATGACAGCGGAACGATCACCGATGATCGACGTATTCGTCATTCGCTACCCTCGATCAAGTCAGTCATCGACCGCGGCGGGAAGCTGATTCTGATGAGTCACCTTGGACGGCCGGACGGCGACGGTTACGAGGCCGACTTTTCGCTCAAGCCCGCAGCCGATCGGCTCACGGAACTGCTTGATGGCGTAAAGGTCTCCTTTCCCAGCAACGACTGTCTCTCCAGCGACTCTGCTGCTGCTGTGAAATCGCTCAACAACGGTGAGATCGTGCTCCTGGAGAATCTTCGCTTTCACGACAAAGAGCAAAAGGGCGATGGGGTCTTTGCTGCCAAGCTTGCGGCCTATGGGGACATCTACTGCAATGATGCCTTCGGCACCGCCCATCGCAACGACGCATCCATGCTCGCCGTACCCAACACCATGCACGGCAAGCCGCGCGTGGCAGGGCTGTTGTTGCAGAAGGAGCTGAAGTTTCTCGGCGAGGCGCTTGCAGAACCGGCTCGGCCGTTCGTCGCAGTGCTCGGTGGTGCGAAAGTCTCTGATAAGATCGGCGCCTTGCACAACCTGATGAACAAGGTGGACAGCATCCTCGTCGGCGGGGCGATGGCGTACACCTTCCTCAAGGCGCTCGGCCACGAGATCGGCTCCAGCATGGTCCAACTCGGCATGCTCAAAAAGGCCCAGGAAATCATCGACGCAGCGGCCTCCAGCAATACCGATCTCGTCCTGCCGTCGGATCACGTCTGCGGAAAGCAGATCACGCGCATGACGCCCGTGGAGGTATTCACCGAAAACATCAGCGAAGGGTGGATGGGACTTGACATCGGACCCAAGACCACCGGCCGCTTTGCCGAGATCATTCACGATGCCAAGACGGTCGTGTGGAACGGACCGATGGGCGTCTTTGAAACCCAGCCGTTCGATGTCGGTACCAAACAGGTCGCAGAGGCCATCGTTTTCGCCACAGAGAAGGAAGGTGCGACGAGCATCGTCGGTGGCGGGGATACGGCTGCGGCCATCCAAAGATTCGGGCTCAGCGAGAAGATGTCGCATGTGTCCACAGGCGGTGGAGCGAGCGTCGAGATGCTCGAAGGCAAGTCGTTTGACAGTGTCCGCGTCCTTGACGACGCCTGAGGCCGATTTTTGTTGGCGTACGCGGGGAGAGCCTGCTATCGTTCAACAAGATAGAAAACGCTTTTTTGCACTCTGCACAGGAGTGCGGCTGCAGATCGAAGGGAGCTCCTATGAAGTTACATGGTGTATTGATGCTCGTGGTGTGCCTGGCATTCGTTTCCGCGGCAGAGGCCCAAAGGCATCAGCTTCGAGTCGGTAATTCAGCGCCGGCCTTGACGATTGAGTCATGGGTCAAGGGTCAGCCGATCTCGATTCAGGAAGACAACGTGTACGTCATCGAGTTCTGGGCAACGTGGTGCGGCCCGTGTAGGGCAGCGATTCCGAAACTGACAGAACTGCAAGAGCATTACGGCAGTGACGGGCTGCACATCATCGGTGTCTCCACAGAAGATGAGGCCGATGTCCGCCGATTCGTCGAAGCGCAGGGTGACCGCATTGGCTTTACGATCGCGGTCGATAACAACCGTTCGACCGAGCGCGCCTGGCATACCGCTGCCGGCCGCGAGGGCATTCCCTCGGCCTTCATCGTTGACCGTCGTGGGAACATTCAGTTTATCGGCAACCCGCACTCGGCTGAGTTCACCCAGGTATTGAGCATGGTGATGGATGGCCGCTTCGATGCACGGTTGTTCCGCGAAGCGGAGCCGATGCTCAACGCAGCGGAGAACGCACGCAAGATGCGGAACTGGCGACAGGCGTTCAACCTGTACGATCAGGTGATCGAAGTGGATTCATTCATCTTTGCTCCTCTTGAACTAACCAAGTTCGAGATCATGATCGTTGATATGGAAGACCCAGAACGGGCCTACGCCCACGCCCGGCGTGTCATGTCAACCTACGGCGAGGACTCCGCGCTCATGCTGACGCTTTCGCGGACCATCACCACCGATGCCCGCATCCCCAATGACAAACGCGATCTTGAACTGGCCATGGAAGCCGTCGAGTTGGCCAAGCGACACTCCAGCGATCGAAACCATCCTCGGCTGTTGGCCAGTGAGGCCCTTGTGCATTTTCATAAGGGTGAAATCGATCGCGCTGTTTCACTTCAACGCAGGGCGTGGATGATTGCCGCTCCTGCCCGGAAGCCGGAGTACGAGCGTGTGCTTCGCAATTATCAGGATGCATCCAATCGCGGTGCGACTCGTTCGGGCGGCTCGTCTCGCAGCGGATCATCGTTCCGCTGAGCCGGTGTCCCAGCAATCTCATTGACATGCCCCACACGACCCATGGAAGGCCTGTCCGTGGGTTTTTCATTGCGCACGACAGGCCGCTCAGCCGCTTGCTTGCGACGCTTGAGCCGCTATACTGCCCGACTCGACAATTTCAACCGTAATCACCACTGCGTCGGTCGCTGCCCCTGGCCGGGTCCGACCACCTCAGGCGTCGGTGGGAGGTAGGAGCAATTATGGCCAAGCGCGTTACCAAACAATTTAAAATCATGGCACCAGGCGGCAAAGCAACACCGGCCCCGCCCATCGGTCCGGCGCTCGGTGCCAACGGCATCAACCCGGGACAGTTCGTGCAGGCGTTCAACGACCGCACGCGCGATCTCAACGGCAAGGTCGTCGGCTGTGTCATCACCGTGTATCACGACCGCTCGTTCGACTTTGAAATCAAGTCGTCACCCGCTGCAGTCCTGATCAAGGAAGCCGCCGGCATTGAAAAAGGTTCCGGCACCCCGCACACCACCAAGGTCGGCAAGATCACCAAGGCCCAGGTCGAGGAGATCGCCAAGGAAAAGGGCAATGACCTCAA
>PWVT01000305.1 GCA_003562195.1 Phycisphaeraceae bacterium
ACAGACAAACCCCAAGGGTGGCATCGTCCGTCGTGAGATGCCGATTCACATCAGCAACGTCAGCCCGGCGGTTGATGGCAAGCCCACACGCGTGCGGTTTGAAACCAAGAGCGACGGTTCGAAGGTGCGTGTAGCTGTGCGCGATGGAAGCACACTGCACACCCTGCATGGATCACGTACGACAACGACAGTGAAGAAGTAATCAGTCATGGCTGCTCAAACAGACAATCAATCAGACACGCAAGCCCGGACCTCTCGCCTGCAGCAACTCTATCAAGAGACGATTGCACCAAAGGTGATGAAGGAGTTCGGCTTGACCAACGTTCACCAGTTGCCGCGCTTGGCGAAAGTCGTGATCAATTGCGGCGTTGGGCGGTTCTTGGAGAACCAGAAGCTCAAGCCGGATGTCCGCGATACGGTGATCTCAACATTGACGACCATCAGTGGGCAGCGACCTGTGATGGTGATGGCTCGAAAGTCAGTGGCGAACTTCAAGGTGCGTGAAGGCGCACCATCCGCATTCATGGTCACCCTTCGCCGAGAACGCATGTGGCACTTTCTTGATCGGCTGATGAATCTTGCAATTCCGCGTATCAAGGACTTTCGCGGGCTGAAAGATCGCTCTTTTGACAAGGGTGGCACCTATTCGCTGGGTCTGGCAGAGCAGGCAGTCTGGCCGGAAATTAACATGGCCAACGTGACGTTTACGCATGGGATGCATATCAATATCGTCTTCGAACGGTCAAACCCCGAAATGAGCCGGTTCATCCTGAGTGAACTCGGTATGCCGTTCGTTCGGAAAGAGGAAGCGGAGGCGGCGTAACCTGCGTTCTCACCCAAAATCAGGCCGCGACGTAACTGCGGCTCATCAGATGGACACAAGTGACTTATGGCAAGTAAAGCAAAGTTTGCAAAGATGAAGCGAGAACCAAAGTTCTCAACCCGAAAGGTCAATCGGTGCCAGATCACCGGTCGCGCCCGTGGTGTATACCGCAAGTTCGGCGTAAGCCGCATTGTTCTGCGAGAACTGGCTCTTCAGGGCATGGTTCCCGGTATGAGAAAGGCGAGTTGGTAAAGATGTCTCAGCAAGATCTCACCGCCGACATGCTTACACGCATCCGCAACGCGGCTCGAAACCGTGCGAAGATGGTGCGCTGCTTGAACAACAAGCTCAATCGTGGTGTCGCCCAGGTGCTCAAGGATGAGGGCTACATCAAGAACTTTGAAGTGGTTGATTCCGGCCCGCAGGGTGAACTGCACGTTGAGATCAACTATGGCCCACGCGGCGAGTTGGTGCTCAACAGCATTGACCGCATGTCCAAGCCCGGTCGCCGAGTTTATAGGGGTGTGCAGGATCTGCCCAAGCCGCTTCAGGGCATGGGGATCGCCGTGGTCTCCACAAACCAGGGCGTTTTAAGCGATCGCAAGTGCCGTGAAGTCGGCGTCGGCGGTGAAGTGATCGCCATTGTTACGTGAATCTCCCACTCGCCTTGCGTAGGCGTGTTTGACAGGAACGCATTATGTCTCGTATTGGAAAACAACCCATCACCGTGCCTTCCGGAGTGAAGGTCGCGCTGGACCCCAAGACCCGCACGATCAATATCGAAGGGCCAAAGGGCAAGCTGTCCTACGTGTACCGGCCGGAAGTCACTGTGACGTGGGATGAAGGCGAGAAGTCCATCACCTGCTCCATCCCTGAAGCACGAATGAGCATTCGTCAGATGCGTGCATATTGGGGCACGGTCCGGGCTCGCATTCAGAACATGATTACCGGGGTCACGCAGGGATTCACCAAAAAGCTAGAGGTCATCGGTGTAGGTTGGAATGCCAAACCATTGGGAACCAAGGGAATTCAACTCAACGTCGGCTATTGCCACCCCGTTGATATGCCCGCCCCGCAGGGGGTTGAGTTCGCCATTGAAGGCAACGCGATCACCGTGACCGGTGCCGACAAGCAGGCGGTCGGCCAATATGCTGCGGACATTCGTTCCAAGCGTCCACCCGAGCCGTATAACGGCAAAGGCATTAAGTATTCCGACGAAGAAATCATGCGCAAGCAAGGCAAGGTCTTCGGCGCGTAAAGGAAAGGTTTTCATCAGCACAATTCAAGGCGAACTGTTTGCCTTGTAGAGAAGAGCCACGAATATGCAACGGCACAAGAGAAAACTCGTACAGCGTCAGCGTCGCAAGACCGGCATCCGCAAGCGTGTCATCGGCACGCCGCAACGGCCGCGGCTTTCGATCTTTCGTAGCTCCAGGCACATTTATGTTCAGGTCATTGACGATCTGGCCGGCCGCACCATCGCGTCTGCATCAACGATCAGTAAAGGCGCACGGGCTGAGCATGGCGGTAACGTGGCCTCGGCTACTGAAATCGGCAAAGCCATTGCGGAAAAAGCAAAGGCGGCTGGTGTGCAATCCGTCGTGTTTGACCGTAACGGCTACCGCTATCACGGTCGCATCAAGTCCCTCGCCGATGCAGCACGCGAGGGTGGTTTGAAGTTCTAATCGCTCGTTCCCCGATCCCTCATACACGATCTTTCACATGGCAGAAACCCTCGACGCAACATCATCACTCGAATCGACGACCGTCGGCGTCTATCGCACCGCAGCCACCGTCAAGGGTGGCCGCCGGTTCAGCTTCAGCGCGCTCGTCGTCGTCGGCGACCGCCAGGGCAGCGTGGGCATCGGTTACGGCAAGGCCAACCAGGTTCCGCAGGCGATCGAGAAAGCGCAGAAAGTCGCCAAGCGACGCATGAAGCGGTTTCCAATGGAAGGCCGCACACTCCCGCACGCGGTTACCGGCCGCTTCGGAGCGTGCCTCGTCCGCCTACTTCCGGCTTCGCCCGGTACCGGCGTTATTGCTGGTGCAGCCGCCCGTGCACCACTTGAAATGCTCGGCATCCAGGACTGCCTGACCAAGTCGTTGGGTTCGAATAACCCCAAGAACCTCGTGAAGGCCGTGATCAACGGTTTCGAGCAGCTTCGATCCAAGGATCAGATTGCTTCGCTTCGTGGCGTCGATCTCGGCAAGACCGAGGTTGAAGAAGCGATCGAACGCGGTCAGGCATTTATGCCAGCCACTGGAGGTGGCGGTGAACGCGCAGTTGCCCCAGTCAATGTCGTTGGTCAGGACAAGGGCGGTGGTCGCGGCGGTCGCGGTGGCGGTGGTCGCGGTGGTCGCAGTGGTTCTGGTGGTGGCGGTCCGCGACGGGTGGAGAAGGAAGCACCTTCGGATAGCGGTGCAGTCAAGTCGGATACTGGCAGCCAGTCGTCCGGCGGCGGAGAAGACAAGTCGTAACTCGGGCATTGCCCTTTCGTTGAGGATACCTCCATCATGATGATTCATGAGATCACAGAGAAGGTCGGCAAGTACAAGGCACGCAAGCGCGTCGGCCGTGGTGAAAGCAGTGGCCAGGGCAAGACGTCCGGTCGCGGCCACAAGGGTGCTGGTTCGCGTTCAGGCAATACTCGTCGTCCGTATTTCGAAGGCGGCCAGATGCCGCTGGCCCGCCGTATTCCCAAACGCGGCTTCTCCAATGCCAATTTTCGCACCTTGTATCACGTGGTCAACCTCAAGAACCTCGAGGCCCGCTTGGATGACGGTGCAGATGTCAATCTTCAGACGCTCGTTGAGGTCCGCCTGGTGCGTGACACCAAGTTGCCGCTAAAGGTTCTCGGTGAAGGTGAACTGACAAAGAAATTCAATGTCACCGCGGCGAAAGTCTCCGCGTCTGCCAAGGCAAAGATTGAGGCAGCCGGTGGAACTGTTACGGAAGTGGTGAAGAAGGTGTGGCGTCGTGAGCGTCCAGACAAGAAAAAGGCCGCTCACGCTTGATGCCGCTGATCGAAACGAACACGTAGTCACGCACACCGCTCTTTCACGAAGCTCTCTCAATGCTCCAAGCAGTCATTAACATCTTCCGGATCCCGGAGCTGCGCAACCGTGTATTTTTCACACTTGGCGTGCTCGTGGTGTATCGCATTGGCTTCTGGATTCCCATTCCAGGTGTCGACCAAACCTCGATGCGCGAAGCGGCTGAGGCAGCAGCACGTGAAGATACCGGCGGCTTCGGACGATTTCTGGAGTACGCGTCGATCTTCTCCGGTGGCTCGTTCAGCCAGTCCACCATCTTCGGTCTTGGCATCATGCCGTACATCACGGCTGCGATTATCTTCCAACTCCTTCAGACGGCTATTCCCCGCCTGCAGGAACTGAAGCGAGAAGGCGCGTCGGGCCAGGCGAAAATCACCGAATGGACCCGCTATGCCACGGTGGCGATGTGTGTCATTCAGGCATTTATGTGGCTGCAGTTCCTGCTCAACAGCAATCTCGTGCGGCCGGAGTTTCTTGGCCCGGGTGCGCTGGTGGTGTTCTTCCTTGCAGGCGTGACGGGATTGACCGCAGGCAGCATCTTCCTGATGTGGCTCGGTGAACAGATCGACAAGTATGGCATTGGCAATGGTGTGTCCTTGGTTCTCACCGCAGGGATCATCGCGCAGATGCCAACTGCGGTGTACTGGGTCAGTGACAACTTCCAGCCGAGTTTGCAGGCCGAGGAAGGCATCGGCTTGGCCGGTGTATTGGTCTTGGTGTTTGGCTTCGTGCTGGTCGTCGCTGGTGCAATTCTCATCACTGTTGCCACGCGGCGCATCCCAATCCAGCAAGCCAAGCATACGCGCGGGCGGAAAGTCTATGGCGGCGGGAAGCATTACTTGCCGCTGCGTATCAACCATGCGGGTGTGATGCCGATCATCTTTGCATCCTCGCTGATGATCTTCCCATCGGCAATGTTCGGCTTCCTCAGCCGTCGCGCGACAACTGGTGCGGCCCCGGAATGGTGGGTGAGCACGACGGTGTTCCTCAGCGACAATTTCCAGATGGGCGCGTACCTGTACATACTTTTCGAAATCGTATTGATTTACTTCTTCAGCTACTTCTGGACAACGGTGGTGTTTAGTCCTGAAGACATGTCGCGGCAGCTCCGAGATAGCGGAAGCTTTATTCCGGGCTTGCGCCCAGGGCCGCGAACCGCTGAATATCTGGAAACGGTGGTCGAACGTGTGACGTTCGTGGGCGCCGGCTTCCTGGCAATCATTGCGGTCATTCCATCGATTCTGGCTCGCCAGATGGACATTCCATTCCTGGTGGCGAGCTTCCTCGGTGGTACTGGTCTGCTTATCGTAGTCAGCGTGACACTGGACCTTGTACAGCGTATTGAGGCCAATTTGCTGATGCGGAACTACTCCGGCTTCCTGTCAACGGGTGAGCAGGGGCGGGCCGCACCGCGCATCCGGGGGCCACGACGGTCGTGATGCGTGTAGTGTTCGACAGTCCGAATGCGGAGCAATGCCTTGCCAACTCGCGGGTAGTGGATCAGTTTGAAAGTGGAACAGGCCTCTGGCCTGTTCAGACCATGCACAGGCGGGACGCCTGTGCCACCTCAACTCAAACTGACCCACTACCCACCTCGCGTGGCTGGTTGCCTGAAGCGGCTGAGTGGTTATACTTGACGTTCACCCGCACTTTGAGCCGGTGTGATCAAGTTCGTGTCCTGCCTGAAGGGCGCGGCCCGCATCGCGGGAGGTCATTCCGGACGGGAGTGAGTCTGTCCATGATGGTTTGCCAGTTGGAGCCGGCGCTGTCCGCCTGCTTCTGTTCCGGTTCACGTTCCGTGTTGCCGACTTGGTCGACCGATACTGTACGAGAGGGTTCATCACGCTGATGGCGAAAGAGGAAAAAATCAGCTTGGATGCGGAAGTCGTCGAGGCCTTGCCTGATGCAAGGTTCAAGGTCAAGCTCGAAAATGACCAGGAAATCCTGGCCTACGTGAGCGGCAAGATGCGAAAGTTCTACATTCGCATCCTTCCCGGCGACAAGGTGACCGTTGAGCTGAGTTCGTATGACATGACTAAGGGCAGAATTACGTATCGACACTAAGCACACACCACGCATAAGTCAGGATTTGCCATGAAGGTTCAAAGCAGCATCAAACGACGTACGAAGGATTGCCAGATCGTTATCCGCAAAGGCAAACGCTTCATCATCAACAAGAGAAACCCCCGGTTGAAAGCGCGCCAGGGCTAAGCTGTCGCTGCCGCAACTTCTTTGCATCAGAGGAAACATCATGCCCCGTATCGCAGGCGTTGACATTCCGGAAAAGAAAAAGATTCGCTACGCCCTTCGCTATATCTATGGCATCGGGCCGCATCATTCTGACGAGATTCTCGAAAAAGCCGGTATCGATCCCGATCGCAAAGCCAATGAGCTCAACGATCAGGAGGTCAGCCAGATCGCCACGATCATCGACTCGGATTACATTGTCGAGGGTGGTCTTCGCCGGCAGCATTCACAGCATATCAGCCGATTGCGTGAGATCCGTAGCTATCGTGGTGAGAGACACCGTCGTGGTTTGCCTGTTCGCGGTCAGCGTACGCGGTGCAATGCTCGTACCCGTAAGGGCAAGAAGAAGACTGTCGCCGGCAAGAAGGGCGTGAAGGGTTAATTGATCGAGTTCACGCAACCACGATCGGTTGCGTTTCAGGAACCTACTACAGATGGCCAAGAAGAAAAAAGTTCGTCGCAACGTTATCAAGGGCATTGCCCATATCTCCGCGTCGTTCAACAACACGATCATCACCATTACAGATGTCAATGGCGAGACCCTCGCGTGGGATTCAGCCGGGACCGTCGGTTTCAAGGGTGCTCGCAAGGCCACCCCGTTTGCCGCCACCCGCGCTGCAGAGAAGTGTGCCGCCAAGGCCAAACGCATGGGCATGCGTGAGATCGAGGTTCACGTGAAAGGCCCTGGTTCAGGTCGTGAATCGGCTATCACCGCCCTGCAGAATAACGGCTTGAACGTTACCGCTGTTGAAGATCACACGCCGATCCCCCATAACGGCTGTCGGCCGCCAAAGCAGCGTCGCGTCTAAGGAACATGCACTCCGGCTTTTCGCCGGGGATTACAAGTCAATGTCCCCGCGGGATAGAAGGAGCGGCAGGCCGATTCAGCAGGGCTTGCCTCGCTACCGTTAGCTCGCGGGTTTCCTGGTACCAGGTACTGCTGAAATCGGAGTTGTGTTATGCACGTACGTTGGCGCGGTCTTGAATTGCCTGCACAAGTCATTGTTGATGAGAAGTCCAGAAGCGATACGTTCAGCAGATTCATCGTTGAACCGTTCGAACGCGGCTTTGGTACAACCATCGGAAACAGTCTTCGCCGTATCCTTCTTTCCAGTGTAGAAGGTGCTGCAGTCACGTCAGTGAGCATTCGCGGCGTGGAGCACGAGTTCTCCACGATGCCCGGGGTGCTTGAAGATGTGACGGACATCATTCTGAACATTAAGGGTCTGGTGATCAGCTTGGACAGCGATGAGTCCAAGACCATGCGGATCGCTGCAACCGGTCCAGGTGAGGTCACCGCCGACCTCATCGAAGCTGACACGGCTGTGACCATTCATAACCCCGGCCATGTCCTGGCGACACTGACTGAGGAAGTGGATTTCGAAGCTGAACTTGTGGTTTCGCGAGGCCGTGGTTACCAGCCCGCTTCAGAACAGTTCGCCAAAAATGATGAGCAGATCATTGGCGAGATTCCTATTGATGCCGTGTTCAGCCCGGTGCAGCGTGTGCGTTACCGTGTGGAAAACACCCGCGTCGGCCAGAAGACCAATTACGATAAACTAATCATGGACATCTGGACCGACGGTACTGTCGCGCCGGACATGGTGCTCGTGGAAGCATCGAAGATTCTCCGTAAGCACCTCAATCCCTTTGTTCAGTACTTCGATGTGGGTACGCAGCAGGTTTCTCAGGAAGCCAGTGCGGCAGCGAGCGTCGATGAAAGCTTGATTCGTAAGCTCAACATGCCCGTGTCCGAGTTGGACCTGACGGTCCGAGCTGCCAATTGTCTCGAATCGGCCAAGGTTCGCACCATTGCCGAGCTTGTTTCCCGCGAGGAACAGGAACTTCTGTCTGTGCGAAGTTTCGGCAAGACTTCGCTTCGCGAAGTGAAGCGTAAACTGTCCGAACTTGGTTTATCGCTTAACATGGAACTGCCCGAGGGCTTCCAGCCGCAGGCCCCGTCAGAAATGACGTAAAGCCGATCATTGTCATTTACCAGGAACGTTTCTCATGCGTCACCGAATCTACGGAAAACAACTTAACCGCACGACCTCTCACCGTCGTGCCATGCTGCGCAATCTGGCGGCTGGTCTGTTTGAGCACGGTCAGATTGAAACGACCCTGCCCAAAGCCAAGGCCGTACAGCCGTTTGTCGAGAAGATCATTACCCTTGCCAAGCAGGGCACCTTCAAGGCGCGACGCCAGATTGAAGCGAAGATCAATGATCGCAAGATCCATGTCTGGGTCGCTGATCCAGCGGTGCCGGATTCAGCCAAGGACAACGACTACTTCGATCTGCCGGATGCCAGCGACATTGAGTTCAATCGCTACGGTGAAGTTCGTAAAGCCCCGCGACTCGTGCATCACATCATGACCGAGGTTGCACCGAAGTTCAGCGATCGTGATGGCGGCTACACCCGCATCGTTCGGACCGGACGTCATCGCCTGGGTGACGGTGGCGACATTGTGCTGCTGCAACTGGTCGGTGAAGAAGAAGGCCCCGAAATCGGTGGCGGCACTTCAATTCGTCGTCAGCGTGCCAACAATCGTGCCGCTTTCGCTGCCAAATTGCGCAAGGGTGGAACCGCCGTTGCAGAACCGCAAGCCGCTCCGCCAGCCGAGGAAGCCGCTGTTGAGGAGCCCGCAGTTGAAGAGGCGGCTGCCCCGGAAGCAACAGAGCAACAAGCTGGCGAAGAGGAAAAGAAGGACTGATTCTTTCGCCGCCTGGCTGGCTCGAATGAGCAAAACTCACAATGCGGCACTGCTCAGCAGTGCCGCATTGTGAGTTTTGCAACACCTTATGCACTCTCATGCGAACGTGCCGCCACGCTGTAGGCGACAGAAACGGCCAGCACGAGGAAAAATATATCAAAGATCGAGAAGCTCTCGTAGAACATCTCACGGCTGACTTCATTCGCAAAATCCGAGGCATCGTTGGCATTGAACGCCGTCAAGTGTGCATGGATATTCTCGCGTAAGTCGCCCTGTTCCTGTGCGCTCTTGCCGTACCACGCTTCTATTGCCTCCTGCCAGATCTCACCAGGATAGTGTGAGCCGCGCCATGCTGTTTCGACCTGATGGTGCGTCGGCCAATCGATTCTTGCGCCGGCGTCGATACGATTCAACACGAGGTCATCCGCGAGCCAGACCATTGGCAATTGTTCATTGAGCAATTGATGGGCGGGACGGTAGTATGCCTGCTCCTGTTCGGACATGGCATTCCAGCGTCGCTCAGCATCTTGCCAGATCCGATCGGGATACACATCAGGATGGCTTGAAGGCGGAAGGGGGCGGCCGCTCTCTTGGTGTTCCTCGATCAGAATATCTGCGATCATGCTTATGGCCAAGGCGTCGCCTCGAAACATATCCGTCGTGATCAGGTGCGCCGTCATGAGCTTGCCGCCGAGTACTGCCAGTAGGGCTGTGCCAGCAGCAGACAGTCCAAGTGCTGGACCGCCTTCGTGGCCAGCAGCAAGCGCTGTGCCGAAGCCCACTAGAAATCCGACTCCCAACGCGATCCAGCCGATTTCATAGCCGATGAAGTACGCGACCATCGCCCAGATCAACGCACCAACAAGCCCACCAACACAGCCGCCAAGTGCGCCGCGTAGCATCTTCATAGCTGTTCCCTTTCACAAGTTGTGGCGCAAATGCGGATGTTGGTTGCACCTGACCTTACAAAAACTACCGATTCTGTACCCGAGATGCAAGCAGTTCACCGCTGGAATGAAACACAGTATGGCAGCCAATGGCGGCTACACTCCCAGTATGGAAATCCAACCGTCCCAGCTTTCCACGGCCGAACGTTACAAACTGCTCATCGGCTGCATCGTCCCCCGGCCGATTGCATTTGTCTCCACCGTATCGCCTGACAGTCGCTTCAATCTCGCTCCGTTTTCGTTTTTCAATGGTATCGGTTCCGAGCCGATGACTGTCATGTTCTGCCCAACGACGAGCGGAGATGGCAGCGATAATGACACATTGCGAAACGCCAGGCCGGAAGCAGAGGGCGGTACTGGTGAGTTTGTGATCAACGCGGCAAGCGATCCATACATCCGTGAGGTTTCAGCAGCAGCTGAGGCGTTGCCCTACGGCCAGAGCGAGTTTGAACTGACGGGCTTGAAGATGCAGCCGAGTGTTCTCGTCAAACCGCCGCGTGTGGCAGTCTCGCCGTTTGCGTTTGAGTGTCGTACATTGCAGATCGTCCGTACCAACCCCGGCGTCCCGGCGTCGGGAAATGTCGTCATCGGCGAGGTCGTGCATGTGCACATTGACGACGAACTGGTCAACGAGCGTTGGCATGTCGATCCTGAAAAACTTGCAGCAGTGGGGCGCATGGGCGGCGCGGACTATTGCACAACGCACGAACGCTTTGAACTTCCGCGCGGCAGGGCGGCCTTGGACCGCGGTTAGTTAATGGAGTGAACTCGATGAAGCAGTCTGCCCTGGGAATTCTGATGTGTGTGGCTGCAATGGGCTGCGCGTGTCCGACTCATCTCACAGTGAGTAACAATTCGCCAGATCGTTTGCTCGTCGATGTGTCCATGCCCTATCCCGGTTTTGGCTTATTGCGCGAGCACTGTCAGTTCTCGGTGCTGATGGAACCGGGAGAAACGTGGGACTCGCTTGAAACGAATCGGCAAGACCGAATCGAACTTCCTATTGGACCACACGGCGGAGTAATCATCCGTGTGATCAATCTTGATGTGCAGCGCTGGCCGCACGCGGTGTACTCGATCGATGTCGAAACGCGCGGGCGCATCCGGTTCGACGGAACATGGGACGAACTGCGCGTCACGGCTGTTGATCGTCACGGCGATGAACGACAGGTTAGGCTTCAAGAAGACCGACGATGGTTCAAAGATCAACGAGCACGAGTGCACGAGGATGATGATGCTGCGCTACACCGATGACCTGAGCACGATTACTTACGAAATGCTGATCGGGTTCTTTGCTGGTTGGCCGAATCCACCCTCGCCAAAGAATCACTTGCGCATTCTGCACGGCAGTGCTCTAGTTGTCTTAGCGATCGATGATCATGCAGATCGTGTTGTCGGATTCATCAATGCCATTAGCGATGGTGTCATGGCCGCATACATTCCTCTGCTGGAAGTGCTTCCGGAATATCGCAAGCAGGGGATCGGCGGTGAGTTGGTGCGACGCATGATGCAGCGATTGGGGCACCTGTACATGGTCGATGTGATATGTGACTCCGACGTGGTGCCGTTCTACGAGAAAGTGGGAATGAAGGCCGGAACTGGGGCGATGCGGCGCAACTACGAGCGGCAGTCGTGCGAAGCGTCATGAGCAAAGCGCGCACAATTATCGCACTTGGTGGTGGAGGGTTCTCCATGGAGCCGGATAATCCGAAGCTGGATGATTACATCCTCGGTTGTGCAGCACATGAAAGGCCGCGAATCTGTCTCATTCCTACGGCCAGCGGCGATGCTGAAGGGTACATCGATCGCTTTTACCGTGCGTTCGAGGGCAAAGCCGAAACATCGCACCTCAGTCTCTTCAAACGCGATGACCGTGAGCTACGACAATTCTTGCTCAATCAGGACATCATCTATGTTGGTGGCGGCAACGTCGCAAACCTGCTCGTCATCTGGCGCTTGCACGGCCTGGATGTCATATTGCGCGAGGCGTGGGAGGTTGGGGTGATCCTTTGCGGCATCAGCGCTGGCATGAACTGCTGGTTTGAGTCGAGCGTGACGGATTCATTCG